>JASHUJ010000067.1 GCA_030040035.1 Thermoplasmata archaeon | reverse complement strand
GGCGGTCCAGGACGCGGGCCCGGGTCATCGATCCCACGAGCTGGAAGAAGAATCCGACGTCGTAGTTCGTGAACTCCACGGACGACGGGTCCTTGAGCAGTCCCGCGGACAGTTCGCGTCGCGCGGCCCGCATCGGCGCGGAGTCGAACCGCTCCCGCAGGTCGAGGATCGACTGCGCCGAACTGATCCGCTGGTTCTGCCGCATCTGCCAGTAGGCGAACGTGAGCGTGCCCACGATCAGGATCCACGTGCCGACGACGGTCGCCCAGGTGGCGAGGTCCGGTCCGGTCATGGCGGGGTCGAGGGTCGGCCGCCTCAAAACGGATGGCGGCGCGCTCGACGGCCCGCGCGCCTCGGCCGCGCGCTCGCGCGGTCCCGGAACCGCAAAGTCCTTTACCCGCCGGTGTCGAAGCGCCCTCCGTGCCCGACGAAGGCCTCGACGCGATCCTGATCCAGGTGACGGTGCCGCTCCCGGTGCCGATGATCTACGCGGCGCTCACGGCCCCCGATCAGCTCGCGGGATGGCTCTGCCGATCGGCCCGCGTCGTCCCGCGGGTCGGGGGCGATTACGCCCTGACGTTCGACGAGCCCGCCGCGTTCGAGAGCGCCGGCACGGTGCTGCAGTGGACCGTCGACCTCGACGTGGGATTCACCTGGTACGCGCCGAGCGACTTCGCCGAGCTGATGAACCGCCGCCCGACCCCGACGACCGTCTACGTCCGCCTCCAGGAGTCGCCCGAGGGCGTCGACATCACGCTCGAGCACGCCGGCTGGGGCGCGGGCGACGCGTGGGAGGCGGCCCGCTCCTGGCACTTCCACTTCTGGGACGAGCGCCTCCAACGGTTGAAGGACTACCTCATCAAGACGGCGTACGGCTGAGCCGCCCACCCGCCGGTCCGGGGCCGACGTTCACGCCGGTCCGGGCTGGAAGCGCCGACAGACCGCTTCCCCGCAGATCGCGCACGGGCCCGTGGGATCGAGGCGAAAGCTCGCGGTCCCGGCGATCGGCACGACCCCCATGTGGTGCGTCGGGAGGTGGCCGCAGCGGCAGCGCGCCCGCGCGAAGGAGGCGAGCACGGAGGCCGGGGCGGATCGCGAGGACATGGGGGAGAGCGACGAGCCTCCCGGACCAAAAAGGCTGGTGTCGCTGCAAGTTCAAGTCGGCCGGTGGATTCGCGGGCGCGTGGAGATCGAGGGGTGTCCGCTGCCCGACGACCGGCTGTACGACCTCGAGCTCGACGTCTGGTGGGCCGACGAGCCGGCGGAGCGGGGCGTCGCGCGCGTCGGCATGATCGCCCCGCTGGCCGCGTTCGCCGGCACGTTCCAGTCCTGCTCGTTCCGGCCCCTCGAGGGCGTCGTCGGCCGGGGCCGCAGCGTGGCGACCGTGGAGAGCGTCCGGTTCACGGGAGCGATCCGTCTGCCGGTCGACGCCGAGGTCGTGGAGCGCAACACCGCGCTCCTCGGCGAGCCCCGCCTCCTGAACGACGGGCCCTACGACCGCGGCTGGGTCGTGCGGGTGCGTCCGGTCCGCCCCGCCGAGGTCGCGGAGCGGCTCGAGACCGCGGCCGCCGTGCGGGACCGGCTCGCCGAGCGGATCCGGGTGCAGCACATCCGCTGCTGGCCGCAGACGCCCGAGCTCGAGCTCTACGAGATCGGCCTCGAGTGCTCCGCGGTGCTCACGCAGCTCAACGAGGCGCTCGCGCGACGCGCACCGGGCGACGCGGTCCTCCTCGTCACCGACGACTCGACGAGCCCGATCGAGATGGTCCGCTGGTCCGACCAGACGGGCCACTCCGTCCTCGCCCACCGTACGGAGGGGTCGATCCACCACTTCCTCGTGCGCAAGGAAGCGCACCCGGTCCCCCGCCGGCGCGGCGGAGGCTAGGGCCGGTCCGGGCGCCTACTTCTCGATCGGCGTGCGGACGAGGTTGCCCCACTCCGTCCACGAGCCGTCGTAGTTGCGCACGTCGGGGAACCCGAGCAGGTAGCGCAGCACGAACCACGTGTGGCTCGATCGCTCCCCGATACGGCAATAGGTGAAGACCGGCGTCCCCGCGACCACGCCCTTCGACTTGTAGAGCTCCTCGAGCTCCTCGCGGGACTTGAACGTCCCGTCGTCGCGCACGGCCTGGGCCCACGGGATGTTCTTCGCGCCCGGGATGTGGCCCCCCCGCTGGGCGTGCTCCGTCGGGTACTCGGGCGGCGCGGTGATCTCCCCGGAGAACTCCTTCGGGCCGCGGACGTCGACCAGGACGATCTTCCCCGACTTTACGTCGGGGAGCGCCGCGCGGACGTCGTCAAGGTAGACGCGGAGCTTCGGGTCGGGACCGCTCGCCTTGAACTTCCCGGCCGGGGGCTTCGGCACGTCCTTCGTCAGCGGCCGGTCCTCGGCGATCCACTTCTTGCGGCCGCCGTTCAGGAGCTTGATGTGCTGCTTCCCGTAGTAGGTGAAGACCCAGTAGGCGAACGCGGCGAACCAGTTGTTGAAGTCCCCGTACAGGACGAGGGTCGTGTCGTCGTTGATCCCGGCCCGGTGGAAGAGCTCGGTGAGCGCGTCGGCGCTCAGGATGTCGCGCCGGACGGGGTCGTTGATGTCCTTGCGCCAGTCGAACAGGACGGCGCCGGGAAGGTGCCCGGTCTCGTAGTTCGCGGTCGGGTCGTAGTCGACCTCCGCGACGCGCACCTTCGGGTCGTCCAAGTGCTGGGCCAGCCAGTCGTTCTCCACCAGAGCGTCGGGATGAGCGTATGCCGCCGGGGTCATCGTTCTCTCCGCTCCCGTCGAGACGGGGTGGGATTATAGGCTCGCCGGAGTGCGCAAATTCCTCCCGCCCGGGGTGGATTCTTCGGGGTCCCGGGGCCCCGAGGGCCGCCGCCTAGCCGTGGCGGCCGCGCTTCGGCAGCGCGGCGTCGGAGATCTCGATCGTCTCGGGATCGAAGCCGAGGCGGGCGAGCTCCTCGCGGATGCGGGAGCGGTGGTCCCCCTGCAGGTAGACCTCGCCGTCCACGACCGAGCCGCCGGTGGCGAGCCGGTTCTTGAGCGACCGGGTCGTCTCGGCGAGGTCGACCCCGGGCGGGAACCCCGAGATCACGGTCGCGGGCTTGTTGTATCGGCGGGGCTCGGCGCGGACCCGGATGCGGGCGGACTCACGATCGAGCGCAGACAGGATCTCATCGAACTCGTTGGTACCCATGGTTGGACTCTAGCGTCCTCCCCCGCGGGAGGAACGACCGTGAACGGCGCCCGCCCGGACCGGATTTCCGGTCCGGCAGAAGTTCGAGGAGCGTGTGGCCGGGAGATTCGAGGGGCGCACCAAGTTCGTTATCGCGCTTGAGCGTATGAACCCTCGCCCTCGCGCGGTATCCCGCGGGATACGTGCGGAATCTGGCCCACCGGCGCGGCCCGCCGGCCGGGCGTTCAGAGCTCGCCCCACCGGTAGAGCCGGAGGGCGACCACGATGACCACGCCCGTCGTGAGGGCGAGCAGACCCGCGTACTCGACCATCTCGAGCGACGAGGCGGGCGTGATCCCCATCGCGCCCTGAACGAGCAGGGCCGCGTACGTCGCCGGCAGGAAGCGGGCGGCATCCTGCCAGAGCGGGGGCAGCGCCTTGAGCGGGTAGTACAGCGGGGAGAGCATCCCGAGGATCGAGAACGTGAGGTTGCCGACCGGCCAGATCTCGCGCTGGGTCCGCACGCGGCTCGAGATCGCGATGCCGATCGACGAGAAGAGGACCCACAGGCACGCGAGGCTGCCCGCCAGCACGACTCCCGCGAACGGCGTCAACGGGTGGCCGTGCTGGGCGCCGATGTACGAGAGCAGGACGGCGAGGATTGCGAGCGCCGGGAGCATCGCGATCAGGTTCGAGAACCCGATGCCGAACAGGTAGCGGATCCGACCGAGCGGGCTCGCGACGAACATGTCCTGGAGCGAGCACTCGATCCGCCACGTCGCGCTGTCGCCGAGGACCCAGGAACCGATGTTCTGCATCGTGAACAGCATCGCGCCGATGATCTCGAGCGGCAGGAGCGACGGCGGCGAGATGAACGACAGGAAGTACAGGAAGATGAACGGCAGGAGGATCGGGGCGATCGCGATCGCGGGGTTGCGCCCGATCCAGCGCCAGCCGACGATGAGGAACGCCGGCAGCGCGCGACCCCGCGCGGGGACGTCCTTCCAGCGGGACTCGAGCGCCGCCATCGCCTAGGCCCCCTGGACCGTGCGGCGGGCCCAGTAGATCGCGAAGAGGAAGATCGCGCTCGCCTCGACGACGAGGCTGGTCGCGGCGAGCGCGATCTGCCCGGGCGCGAGCGGGGTCGCCCCGATCGCGTGCTGCACGAGCGCCGCCGCCGCGCTCGGCGGCATCACGAGGGCGACCGGCTGGAGCGCCGTCGGGAACCGGTCGAACGGGTAGAACACCGGCGGCAGCACGCCGAAGACGTTGAAGAAGAGGCTCGCGTACGCCCAGATCGCCCGGTTGTCCCGGAAGAACGTCGAGAAGACGTAGCCGATCGAGGCGGCCGAGATCCAGACGACCGCCGAGACCCCGAGGAGGAGCAGGACGAGGACGACGGTGAAATGGACGACGAACGCGGCGAGGATCCAGAGGATGACGACCGGGCTCAGGTAGACGACGAGGATCCCGACCGACATCCCGAGGAAGTACGCCTCGGGAGCGAGCGGTCCGGCGAGGTAGAGGTCGTTCGCCTTGTGGTCGATGCGGATGTACGCCGCCTCGTTGAGAACGCGCTGGCCCATCGTGAACATCGAGAAGAGGATCGCGCCGAGGAGCGCGACGCCGATCAGACTCGGATCGAGGATCCAGACGAACACGAGCAGGACCCCCTGGACGACCATCGAGGTCGCCATCGCGAGGTTCTCGTGCGCCTGGACGAGGACCTCGGTCCAGAAGAACGCCCGGAACCCGCGGAACGGGCTCGGGCGCCGCGCGGCCTCAGTCCTCATTGATCGACCGACCCACGACCCGCAGGAACGCCTCTTCGAGCGTCACCGGCCCGACGGTCGCGCTCACCCGGGACCGGAGCGCGAGGTCCATCAGCTCGGAGAGGCGCTCGGGGTTCACGATCACCGTCACCTGCTCGCCGTCGTCCATCACCGAGCCGAACGAGCGGAACGACTCCGCGAGCCCGTTGCCGCCCGAGAGCGTGACCTTGAGCGTGCCGCCGACCGAGCGCTTCAGCTCCTCGGCGGTCCCGCTCCGCAGGACGCGCCCGCTCTCGATGATGTAGAGCCGGTGACTGAGCGCCTCCGCCTCGTCGAGATAGTGCGTCGTGAGGAGGATCGTCGAGCCCCGGGTCGTGAGGGTGCGGAACGACTCCCAGACCGCGCGGCGAGCGAACGGGTCCATCCCGATCGTCGGTTCGTCGAGGAAGAGGAGCGGCGCCTGCGTCGCGACGACGGTCGCGACCATCGTCCGCTGGCGCTGGCCCCCCGAGAGCGTGATCGCGAGCCGGTCGGCGAAATCGAGAAGCCCCATGCGTCCGAGCGCTTCCTCGGTCCGGGCCTTCGCGGTCTCGCGTCCGAGCCCGCGGGCCCGCAGGTAGGTGTAGATCTGCTCGCGCGGCGTGAGGTGAAAGAACGGCTTGCCTTCCTGCGGCACCACCGCGATGTACGGCCGGACCTTGTCCGGCGCACGCGCCGCGTCGTGGCCGAACACCTCGATCGTGCCGGACGTGGGGCGCAGCAGCGTCGAGGCGATCCGCAGGAAGGTCGTCTTTCCGGCCCCGTTGCGGCCGAGGAGCGCCACGCGCTCCCCGGGCCGGACCTCCATCGAGACGCCGGCGAGCGCCTCGACCGGGGGAGCGCCCCGCGTTGCGTAGACCTTGCGCAACGCGTCGCTCCGCAGGGCTTCTCCCGTCATGGGCCCGCGCGAGCCGCGCGCAGATATTTAACGAGAGACCGGGACGGCGCGCGCGCGCCCACCGGCGAGCCCCCGGTTCACGGTTTGGGCTCTTCCGGCTCGGTCGGACCGCCCTCGGCCGCGAACGGCATCACCTCGGGGAGCTCCCGCGTGCCGGTGAACGTCTCGGGCAGCTCGGTCGTGGAGAACCCGCGGGCGCGCGCGAGGTCGATGGGCGGCAGGCTCGGGGACGACTCCTTCCAGCAGAACCGCGTGAGCGGGGTATAGAGCCAGGCGGGGAGCCCGATCGACGCGCCGATCGCGCGCACGTCCTGCTTCGTGAGCTCGCCGACGCCGGCGAGCACGAAGAAGTAGACCGCGTAGCCGAGCAGGACGGCCCCGAGGAGCTGGTACCAGTAGCTGATCGGGAAGAGGTGGATGTGGTTGAGGGTCCAGAGGGCCGCGAAGGAGAGCGCCGCGCTCGCGGTGATCGCGAGGATCGGCCGCGGGGGGATGTGGACCCGGATCAGCACCTCCATGAAGTACGTGTTGAGCGCGAGCGCGGCGATCGAGGAGAGCAGGACCGCGACGGACGCCGCGACGAGGCCGGGGTCGAGCCGGGGCGGAAGGATCTGCCAGAAGATCGGGAAGACCCCGTGCTGGGGCAACAGGATCGCGACCGCGACCAGCAGCACCGCGACCTGGGTCGTGGTGATGTACAGCTCGAGGCGCTGGCGGCCGATCGCGTTGATGCTCGACTGGATGATCTGGCTCAGGGCGAGCGGCAGCGCGCCGACGACCAGGATCGCGAGGGGGAGCGCGCCCGGACCCGCGTAGAGCCGGTTCTGGAAGATGTTGAGGAAGTTGAAGCGGTACGTGACGAGCGCGACGACCCCGGGGACGAGGAGCATCGCGGAGTACCGCAGGGCCTGCCAGGTACTATGTCGGAGCGTCTCGAACTCGCGACTTCGATGGAGCCCCGCGAGGTACGGGAAAAGGGGCGTGGTGACGGCCGCCGGCAAGGACAGGACGAGCACGCGCCAGCCGTTCGCGGCGAGGTAGATCGAGAGCTGGGCGGCGCTCAGCGTGACGACCAGGAGCGGGGTGAGGTTGGTGACGACGTAGTTGATGAAGAGGCTCCCCATCAACGGCCAGGAGAAGCGGAAGAGCGCGGTCGCCTCCGACCACTTGAAGATCTTCAGCTGCGGGAAGAGCGCGGGCAGGCTGAACAGGGTCGACGCCACCGCGCCGATGACGTAGGCGATCGCGATCCCCTCGATCGACGGAAAGTAGAAGGCGGCGTAGATCAGCGCGCCGAGCCGGACGACCCCCTCGACGAGCGAGGGGTACTGGGCCTTCAGCGAGTTGCCGAGCCCGATGAACATGCTGTTGTAGAGCCCCGAGAACGACCACAGGATCGGAAGGGTGAGGAAGAGGCCGAGGTCGACCCACTCGTCCGAGCCGTGGACGATCGACGAGCCTCCGATCGAGAGCGGTGCGATGACGAACAGGACGAGGCAGGCGGCGGCGTCCATCGCCATCCCGACCGCGAGGTAGGTGAGCGTGTTCTCGCGGGGCGGTTTCCCGCGGGCGAGGAAGTAGGTGTACGCCGTGCTGAGCCGCAGGTCGGCGAGGCCGTTGACCGACGAGCCGATCAGGAGGAACAGCTGCGCGGTGCCGAGGAGCTCGATGCCCGAGGGACTGATGCCGATGTGCCGCGCGAGGAAGAAGGTCGCGATCAGCCCGAGCAATTGGACGACGAGGCTCGCCGCGAAGACCGCGCCCGAGCTGATCGTGAGCGAGTGGGCGAGCTTCGGGACGGCCGGCTTCTCCGGCAGGGACGACGCGGACGGAGCGGGCGGATCCAAGGTCGACCGAGCGACCGATGGCGGGCCCCACCTCTTATTCCCGTCGGTGCAAGCCCCGGCGGCGCGTCAGGCCCCGGGTCGCGAGGTCGGCGGGAGCTCTTCCGGCAGGGACTCGTACAGCTCGATCCAGACCCCGTCCGGGTCCGACAGGAACGCGAGGCGCACGTCCCCCTCCGCGAACGGAGGGATCCGCACCCGCGCGCCGAGCCCCACGAGCCGCTCGATCGCGGCGGCGAGATCGGGCACGCGGAACCCGAGGTGGTCGAGCTCGTCGCCCTCGCGGTACGGAGGGTCCCCGGGATAGAAGTTCAGTTCCAGCATCCCCCCGGTCTCGGGGTCGCGGAGCTCCTGCCAGGTGCCGCCGGCGCGCATCCGTCCGGAGCGCTCCGCCCGGAGGCCGAGGCCTTCCGTGTAGAACCGGGTCGCCCGTGCGAGGTCACGCACCCGGATGCCGGTGTACTCGAGGGCCATCTAGCGCTCCCACCGGCGCGTTCCGACCGCGCGGGAGGACCCGGCGGCACGGATCATGGGGGCCCCCGCCGGTGGAGCTCCGCCGACATCTCCCGCTCGAGCTTGCGGAGCTCGTGCTCGGCTTCCTCGATCCCTTCCCGCCAGAGCCGCCCGAAGACCGGTCCCAGGTTGACCACCAACGTCGTGAGCACCGTGCCGATCGAGATGAACGCCATGAACGACGCGAAGAGCTTCCCGGCGTTGGTCGTGAGGGGGAACGGCGGGCCCTGGCCGGTCGCGAGCATGCACTCGAAGTAGAACGAGTTGATCCAGCCGGAACCCGTCAGTTCCGCGAATCCGATCGTCCCGATCACGAGCACGATCCCGATCGCGATCAGCGAGTACGCGATCCGCCGGTGCCGGCGGCGGACGATCCGGGAATCCATCCCCGAGACCGGGGCGCCCGGGACCGCGGTCATCGTCCTCGCGAGCTCGGGGACGGAGCGCCGGGATCCGCGCGCCGGAACATCGCGGAAGCGACCGGAGCAGGCCCCATAAGTAGGCTCGGGAGTCGCGGAAGCGCGTCACGCCGCCCGGAGATCGGTGTAGAGGAACCCGTCCTGCGATCTCGTGGAACCGACCCGGACCTCGACCGGCGCCCGGAACTCGGGCAGGTCGGTCACGAACGTGTGGAACTCGCCCCGCTCGCCGCACGGATCGACCGTGGCGGGCAGCGCCTCCAAGAACTCTCGGTCGAACGCCCGGCCGGCGAAGGTCGGGTCGAGCCGGCGGGGATCGAGGCAGCAGAGGCGCGCGCGCAAGCCCGAGCGGATCATATCGCGGGCGAGCGCGGCGGTGTCGCGACCCCACAGCGGGAAGAGGCCCGTCATCCCCACGGCCCGCAACCGGCTCTCGCGATACGCTCGGATGTCCTCGAGAAAGAGATCCCCGAAGACCACGGTCCGGATGCCATCGCGTCGGGCCGGCCCGAGCGCGGCGTTCATCGCGCGCTCGTACTCCGCGTTCGAGCACGGGAAGGGAAGCTCCACTTTCGTCAGCGGAAGCCCGAGGGCCGCCCGTTGCCGCTCGAGGAGCTCCTCCCGTACCCCGTGCATCGAGATCCGGCCCGAGGAGCGGGTCACGGTGGTCAGCAGTCCCACGACTTCGCACTCCCCGCTCCCGCGCAGCGCATGGAGCGCGAACGCGCCGTCCTTTCCGCTGCTCCACGAGAGCAGGGCCCTCGGGGGCGGGGCGCGGCCCTCCCTCCCTCGCTCGTCCATCTCAGTCCCGGGCCGGGGAGGCGAGATCGGGGGCCGCCTCCGAATCGACGTACCACTCGACCCCTTCGCGCGCCTGCACCCGTGCCGCGGGGAGCGCCGCCGCGGAGGTTCCCCGGCGGGGATCCCCGAGCACGGCGGTGAGCGCCGTGCGCTTCTCTGCCCCCAGCACGAGGAAGAGGACGCGGCGGGCGGCGGCCAGCGCAGGGAGCGTGAGGGTGATCCGGGGGACCTTCGGCTCCAGCGCCGGCGCGGGTTCGTCGCGGACCCAGCGTTCGGGCTCGGCGAGCGTCGCCGCGCCGGGAAAGAGGGAGGCGGTGTGGCCATCGGGACCCACCCCCAGCAGGATCGTATCGAACGAATCCCGACCGTCCGGGAAGAGCGTGCGGAGGTCGCTCTCGTACGCGCGAGCGGCCTCGGCGGTGGGCCGGAGCTCGCCGCGAATGCGATGAACGTGCTCCGCCGGCACGGCGAGCGGATCGAGGAGCGTGCGGCGGGCCAGGGCGAAGTTGCTCCGCGCGTCGTCCGGGGGGACCGCCCGCTCGTCGGCGAACCCGACGTCGATCTCGGCCCACGCGAGCCGGCCTTCGTACTCGTTGGCGAGGAGCCGAAAGAGCCGCTCGGGCGTCGCCCCACCGGACAGGGCGAGCGAGAACCGGGGCCGGCCCGGCGTCGGGGAGCCCGCGAGCTCGACCAGGCGTTCGGCCACGGCGCGGTACGCCGACGCCGCGTCGGGGTGGGCGTGGACCGCCGCGCTCAGGGACTCGACCATTCGTAGCCGTGGGCACGGACGAGCTCGTCGGCCGCCCTTGGCCCCCAGGACCCGCTCGGGTAGGGCTGGAGCGGCGGAGGATGGGCGAGGATCGGGGTGTAGATGCGCCAGGAGTGCTCGACCTCGTCCGCGCGCACGAACAGCGTCTGGTCGCCGAGGAGGAGGTCGGTGAGGAGCGTCTGGTAGCCGTCCGGGAGCGGGCCGAACGCCTCGGAATACATGAAATGCAGTCGGTGGGTCTCGAGCTCGACCGCGAGTCCGGGCCGCTTGATCTCGAACGCGAGCTCGAAGCCCTCGTCCGGCTGGATCGTGATCGTGAGCCGGTTCGCGGCGATCGCGCGCGGCACGGCGGGGCCGAAGAACCAGACCGGCGGGCTGCGGAAGTGGATCGTGATCTCCGTCCGCTTCGTGGGAAGGCGCTTGCCCGTCCGCAGGAAGAACGGCACGCCGTGCCAGCGCCAGCTGTTGACGTTCAGGCGCAACGCGACGAACGTCTCGGTGTCCGACCGGGGGCTCACGCCGTCCTCCTCCCGGTAACCCGGCACCTTCCGCCCGTCGATCCGCCCGGGCGCGTACTGGCCCCGGACGACGTCCTCGGCGCGGATCGGCTCGATCGAGCGCAGTACCTTGACCTTCTCGTTCCGGACCTCGTCCGCCTCGAGGTTGGTGGGCTCGTCCATCCCGGTGAGCGTGAGCAGCTGCGTGAGATGGTTCTGGACCATGTCGCGCAGGGCGCCGACCCCGTCGTAGTACCCGCCGCGATGCTCGACGCCGAGCTGCTCGGCGACCGTGATCTCGACGAAGTCGATCCGGTCGCGGTTCCAGACCGACTCGAAGAACATGTTCGCGAGGCGGAAGACGATCAGGTTCTGGACGGTCTCCTTCCCGAGGTAGTGGTCGATCCGGTACACGCGGCGCTCGTCGAAGTACGTGTGGACGGTGCGGTTGAGCGCCTCGGCGGAGGCGAGGTCGGTGCCGAACGGCTTCTCGACCACGAGGCGGACCCAGCCGGGCGCCTCGTTGAGACCCGCCGTCCCGAGGCGCTCGATCGTCTTGCCGAACGCGTGGGACGGAAGGGCGAGGTAGAAGACCCGGTTCCCCGGCAGTCCTTGCGCGCGCTCGATCTCCGCGATCCGCGCGCCGAGGGCCCGGTACTCTTCGGGCGTCTCGTCCCCCAGTGATTGGTAGCGGAGGTGGTCCCGGGCCCAGCGGATGCTGGCCGCGAGGTCGCGGATGCGGTCCCGGCGCCACCAGGCGATCACCTCGTCCTGGAACTGTCGGTCCGAGAGGGGGCGGCGTCCGCACCCGAGGATCCGCAGCGGGGCGGGCCGCGCGGGAAGCCCCCGGGCGATCTCCCGCAGCGCGGGGAGGAGCTTGCGCCCGGCGAGATCGCCGGTCGCCCCAAAGATCACGAACAGATGGCGATCGAAGCGCGGAGGGGCCACGGTTCACCCCGGCCCCACCGCGTGGCCCCCGAACTTCTGCCGCATCGCCGCGAGCAGCTTCTCGGCGAAGAGCGTCTCGTCGCGCGAGCGGATCCGCTGCTCGAGCGCGAGCGTGATCACGGGCGTCGGCACGCCGAGGTCGAACGACTCCTCGATCGTCCAGCGCCCCTCGCCCGAGTCGCGCACGTAGCCCGGGATCGCATCGAGCGCGGCCCGGTCCTTCAGGATCTCCGCGGAGAGGTCGAGCAGCCAGGAGCGTACGACGCTCCCGCGGCGCCACATCTCCGCGATCTGGCCGAGGTTGAGCTCGTACGTCGTCTTCGCGCGGAGCACGTCGAACCCCTCCGCGTACGCCTCCATCATCCCGTACTCGATCCCGTTGTGCACCATCTTCACGAAGTGCCCCGCTCCCGGTCCCCCCACGCGGCCCCACCCGGCGTCCGGCGCCGGGGCGAGCGTTTCGAAGATCGGGCGCAGGCGGTCCGCGGCCGCCGCGGGACCGCCGATCATGAGACAGTAGCCCTCGCTCAGGCCCCAGATCCCCCCGCTGACGCCGACATCGAGAAAGTCGACTCCCGCCGATTGGCACTTCGTGAAGTGCCGGATCGAATCGGTGTAGCGCGAGTTCCCGCCGTCGATCAGCGTGTCGCCCTTCGCGAGCAGGCCGAGGAGCTGGTCCAGGTACTCCTCGGTGGGAGCGCCCGCCGGGATCATGAGCCAGACCGCGCGCGGCGGCTTCAGCTTCGAGACGAGATCGGCGAGCGCGCTCGCCCCGACGATCCCCTGCGCCGCGGCGGCGTCGACCGTGTCGCGGCTGCGGGCGTAGCCCACGACCCGATGTCCACCGCGCACGAGGCGCACCGCCATGTTCCCGCCCATCCGGCCGAGCCCCACCATTCCCAGCTCCATCCTGAACTCCTACGCCTCCCGGACACGACCGCGGTCGGTCCGACCCCCGCGCTGTGAGGAGGGAGGCGACATGGAACCCCTACCGGGAGCCGATCTCGCGGCGCACGTGCTCGAGTCCCGCGAGCGCGTCGCGCCCGAGCTGGACGCGCAGCAGCCGGCGGCCGCGCTGCAGGAGGGCCTGCGCGTCGCCGTCGGCCTGGGATCGGATGATCCGGCCGAACGAGAGCGACATCCCCGGCACCTCGACGTCCATGGTGGGCTCGTCGATGAATTGGAGGAACAGGCCGGTCGGGGGGCCCCCCTTGTGCAGCTGGCCGGTGGAGTGCTGGAACCGCGGCCCGAAGCCAACGGTCGTCGCGAGGCGGAGCCGACGACGCACCGCGTAGGCGAGTTCGCGCACGCCCTGGCGGACCGGCTCGGTCGGGTCGAGGAACGCCTGAACGGCGGCGTAGTCCCCCGGACGGGCCCGCCCGCACCACTCGGCGAGCCGGGCCCGGATCCGGTCCCGATCGGCGACCTCCACGGGCACCGCCGACGGGGTCGGGTCGGCGCTCGGAGCCGGGGACTTCATCGCCTGGCGGGCGAGTTCCTTGGCGAACTCGACATCCGGTTGATCGAACGGGTCGATCCCGAGGACCGCCCCCACGGCCGCGATCGCAAACTCCCATCGGAAGAACTCGCCGGCGATGTCGACCGTTCCGGGGATCTCGACGACCACCCGGGGCGTCGCATCGCCGGCGGGAGGGTCCGATGCGCCCGTGTCCCCCGTTCCGCGCAGCTCGACCACGATCCGATCGGCCGCGCCCATCGGATCGAGCGGATCGACCTCGCCCGTCACCGGGACGAGGCCGGTCCCTCGCTTCCCGAGGCTCTCCGCGATCAGTTGCTCGAGCCAAGGCGGCAGCGATTCGATCGAGCGCGAGGGCACCAGGATCACCTTGTCCCGACCCGCGCGTCCGATCTCCCCGAGGATCGCCCCGAGACGGAGGCCGGGATGCGTCGCGGCAGCCTGACCGGGGCCGCACCGCGCCGCCATCGCCTGGGCGTTCGCGAGCAGCCCTTCGACATCGATCCCGACCAGGGCCGCCGGCACGAGGCCGAACGGGGTCAGCGCGCTGTACCGTCCTCCGACGTCGCTCGGCGCGAGGAAACAACGACGGAATCCGTGTTGCCGCGCCAGCGCTTCGAGCGGGGTGCCGGGGTCCGTGATCGCGACGAACTGGGCGCCCGCCTCCGGGCGAAGGCGGACCGCTCGGTCCCAGAAGTACGCAAAGAGCGCATTCGGCTCCAGCGTCGTGCCCGACTTGCTCGATACGATGAACAGGGTCTGGGAGAGCTCGCCCTCGGAAACGGTGCGGGCGACCGCGGCCGGATGGGTGCTGTCGAGCACCCTCAGCTCCGGCCAGCCTGGGCGGAGGCCGAAGGCCCGGGCGAGCGTCTCGGGGGCAAGGCTCGAACCCCCCATCCCGAGGAGCACCACCCGCCGGAATCCCTCGGTTCGGACCTCGTGGGCGAGCTCCATGACCTCCGGGACGAGGCGCTCCGAGCCGCTCGGTAGCGAGAGCCATCCCAGGCGGGTCGCGACGTCGTTCGGATCGGCCGCGGGCCAGAAGCTGGGGTCCTTCTCCCAGATCCGAGTGCTGGCCCGGCCGGCCTGCCACTCGGCGAGCCGCGCCTCGACGCGCGGAGCGTAGGAGCCCAAGCGCTCCGCGCCGGCTCCGGCGGGGGGTGCGGCGGTCGCCCCGCTCACGGGGCCCCCTTCTTCGGCGGCCGACCGAGGACGCTCAGCGCGGCGTCGACGACCCGGTCGGTGGTGAACCCGAGCGCTTCGAGCACCTTGGCGCCGGGGCCCGAAGCGCCGAACCGATCGAGCCCGATGATCTTCCCGCCCGGACCGGCGTAGCGCTCCCACCCGAACGGGCTCGCGGCCTCGATCGCGACCCGTGGGACTCCGGGCGGCAGCACGCCGTCCCGGTACTGCGGGCTCTGCTCGTCGAACCATCGGCCGCAGGGCATCGAGACGACGCGCGCGCGCACCCCCTCCGCCGCGAGCCGCGTCCGCGCGGCCAAACAGAGCTGCACCTCGGAGCCCGTGCCGATGAGGATGACCTCGGGTCGCCCTTCCGGCGCTTCTTCGAGCACGTATGCCCCCTTGCGTACGCCCTCGCGCAGCCCCGGGTACTTTCCGACGTCGAGGACCGGCAGCTTCTGGCGCGTGAGGGCGAACGCGATCGGTCCCCGGCGTCCGAGGGCCAACTGCCAGGCCACGACGGTCTCGTTGGCGTCCGCGGGGCGGACGACGGTGAACTCCGGGATCGCGCGCAGCGCGGCGAGGTGTTCGACCGGTTGGTGGGTGGGACCGTCCTCCCCGAGCCCGATGCTGTCGTGCGTGAAGACGAGGGTCGTCGGCACCTGCATGAGGGCGGCGAGCCGGATCGCCGGCCGCGCGTAGTCCGAGAAGACGAGGAACGAGGCGCCGTACGGGCGCAGGCCGCCGTGCGCCGCCAAGCCGTTGACGATCCCGACCATGGCGTTCTCGCGGACACCGAAGTGGAGGTTCCGGCCGCACGGGCCGTGGAACGAAAAGTCCCCGAGCCCCTCGAGGTAGGTCTTCGTCGACGGAGAGAGATCGCCGGACCCGCCCAGCAGCTCGGGCAGATGGGATGCCAGGAGCTGCATCGCCTTCGAACCGGCGTCGCGCGTCGCGACGCTCCCCTCGGGGAAGACCGGGAGGCCGGCGTCCCAACCCGGGGGGAGCTGCCCGGTCATCATCCGCTCGAACTCGGTCGCGAGGTCGGGGTGGGAGCTCCGGTACCGCTCGAACATCGCCCTCCACTCGGCCGAGCGCCGGGCGCCCTGCGCGATCCCCTGCGCGAAGTGGGCGCGCACGTCCTCGGGCACGAGGAACGGCGGCTCGAGCGGCCAACCGAGCTTCTGCTTCGTCGCCCGGGTCGCTTCGGGCCCGAGCGGCTCCCCGTGGGCTTGGTAGGTGTCCTGCTTGGGGCTGCCGTAGCCGATGTGCGTGCGGATCCGGATCAGCCACGGTCGATCCGGCTGAGCGAGCGCGCCCCGGATCGCCGCGTCGATCGCGGCCACGTCATTGCCGTCCGGGACGAACGTCGTGTTCCAACCGTAGGCGTGGAACCGCTCGTCGACGTTTTCGCTGAGCGCGAGCGAGGTCGGTCCCTCCAGCGACACGAGGTTGTCGTCGTAGAGCATCACGAGGCGCGAGACGCCGAGGTGACCGGCCAGGGAAGCCGCTTCCGACGCGATCCCTTCCATGATGTCCCCGTCGGAGCAGAGCCCGAACGTCGTGTGGCCGACGACGGGGAATCCCGGCTGGTTGAACCGGGTCTC
This sequence comes from Thermoplasmata archaeon, assembly GCA_030040035.1. GTDB lineage: Archaea > Thermoplasmatota > Thermoplasmata > Lutacidiplasmatales > UBA184 > Lutacidiplasma. Next base: position 1,842 of record JASHUJ010000067.1, on the reverse strand, counting down.
GAGATAGTGCTCGGCGATCGCGAGGCCGATCGCCATCGCGAATCCCTGCCCGAGCGGGCCGGTCGTGACCTCGACCCCGGGCGTGCGGCCCCGCTCGGGGTGGCCCGGGGTCGCGCTGCCGTACTGGCGGAACCGTTCGAGCTGCTCGAGGGGCAGATCGTAGCCGGTCAGGTGGAGCAGCGCGTACAGCAGCGCGGAACCGTGGCCCGCCGAGAGTACGAAGCGGTCCCGATCGCTCCAGGTCGGGTCCCGGGGGTCGTGCCGCAGGAATCGATCGAAGAGGACGTAGGCCATCGGCGCGGCGCCGAGCGGGAGCCCGGGGTGGCCCGAGTTCGCCTTCTCGACCATGTCGACGGCGAGGAACCGGATCGTGTTGATGCGCCGGTCGTCGTCGCTCGTCACGGCACCTCACCGGACCCGCATCGACTCGGCGGCGTACGTGGCGGCGCCGAGGACCCCGGAGAACTCTCCGAGCTTCGCCGGCACGATCCGCAGCCCACGGGCGGCGGTCGGGAGGGCCCGCGCCCGAACGCCCGCGTTGATCTCGTCGAGGAACTGGGCCAGGCCGCCCATCACTCCCCCGCCGAGCACGATCAGCTTCGGATCGATCGCGTTCACGACCGTCACGAGCCCGTCGATGAGATAGCGTACCGTCTCGTCCACGATCCGTAGCGCGAGCGGGTCCCCGGCCTGGTACGCGTCGTCGACGCTGTGGGCGTCGATCGAATCGATCGCGCCGCCCGAGCGCGCGACGAGCGTGGCCCCGGCGCTTGGGTCCGCGCGCACCGCTTCGCGCGCTCGCTCGGCGATCGCCCAACCGCCCACGTACGCCTCCCAGCATCCCCGGTTCGGGCAGTGGCACTTCCGGCCCCCCGCCTGCACCGTGGTGTGCCCGACTTCGCCGGCCGTACCGTTCGCGCCGGTCCGCAGCGCTCCTTGGGCGACGATCCCGCCCCCGACCCCGGTGCCGATGAAGATGCACACCAGATCGTCGACCCCCTTTCCGGCCCCGTGCTTCCAGATCCCGTACGTGATCGCCCGGACGTCGTTCACGACCTTGACGGGACGATCGACGACCTTCGCGATCTCCCGGGCGAGCGGCACGTTCCGCCAGCGCAGGTTGGGCGCGAACGCCACCGTGCCGTCCGGTTCGACCTGGCCGGCGACCCCGATCCCGACCGCGGCCACGCGCGGGAGCTCGTCGCCCCAGCAGTCGCGCAGACAGTCGGCGACGTCCGCGATGATCCGGTCGGCGGGTCGATCGCTGCCGGTCGGATGCAGGTGCGGTCGGAGGATTCGGCCGGACGCGTCGACCAAGCCCGTCGCGATCTTCGTGCCGCCCAGATCGATGCCTACGTAAACCGGCCCTCGCTTCGAGGGACGCGCGCTCCGCCGCGCCGGCCGGGAGGTCTTGCGCCGGCGGACGGTCTCCTTCGTCGGCACGTCTCACTCACCTCGCTCGAGTCCGGGCAGGCCTACGAAGCCGACGGCGGGTCCCGAGCGCCCCCATAGTCGCGGTCGGGACCATAACCGTTCCCTCGGCGGACCCCCTCGGTGGTCTCCGCTGCCGCCGGAGGCAGGGCTCGGGAGAGGTGGGAGCACGGGGATTTGAACCCCGATATGCGGGTCTCTCCGCGCGCTCCAGTCACTCGTCACGGGGGCGCAAGGCGCCCCTCCGCAGACCCGAATCTATCCAGGGGGCCGTTCGGCCACCCTGACTGGAGCCCGCTGGTCTGCCAGATTAGCCTATGCTCCCTCCTCCCGAACGCGGGAGCCGTTCGAGGTTTAGCGTTTTGCGCTGGAGGGGTCAGGGCCCGCCCCCCTGGAACTCTGAGCTCCAGT
>JASHUJ010000066.1 GCA_030040035.1 Thermoplasmata archaeon | reverse complement strand
CTACGGCACGGCTCGCGTCGACTCGCGTCAGCACGCCCTTGATGATCACCGGGAGACGAGTAATCGATCGGATCTCCTCGATCAGATCCCACGTCGCCGTGGCATCCGGGCGAATCCGGTAGACTCCGGAGTCAAAGACCGGGGCGCGAGGCGGAGGTACGATCGTGTGGCCGTTCCCGACCGGTACGGTCGAATCGATCGCAAAGCCGTCTCTTGCCTGTTGGTCGCGGACGGCCAGCACGGGAACGTCAGCCGTGATAACCAAGCCGGCAAAGCCGGATCGTTCGGCTCGCTCTATGAGCGCTTGGCTTGATTTGAAGTCAGGCTGCAAGTACAGCTGGAACCACCTCGGTCCCGAGGGCTTGGTCGCGGCGATTTTCTCGAGCGAGATGGATGATAGCGTACTGAAGATCGAGAGTACTCCCGTCTCGGACGCCGCCCGGGCAACCCCGACCTCGGCATCCTTGTGGACCTCGGCCATGTAGGCCATCGGGCAGACGAACACCGGGGCGCTCACCGACCGTCCGAGGATCGTTGATCGGAGGTCGATGGTTGACACGTCCGTCAAGATCTGGGGGCACAGGGACCATCGGCGAAAGGCGGCCCCATTCCGGTCCAATGTACGTCCGTCGCCCGATCCTCCTTCAATGTACGACCAGACGCGATCCGAGACCTTCGGTCTAGCGGCCGACTCAAGGTCGCTCAGGGTACGAAACGGCTCTAGCTTGCGCCGAGGCATGATCCCGAACCCCGAGAGATTCGTCCTAGGTATTCTATTCCGTCGATCTCCGTCTCCGGAACGGCCAGGGGACCATCGCTCCCGACTTGGGCCGGCCACTGCTCAGCCCGACGCCACGGGACAGACCGTCGAGGAACCTCCCTTTTATCTGAGACCTCGATGGAGCTTCTGTCGTCGACCCACTTCCATGACCGGGAGGACCGCTCTCATCACGGGGATTACGGGGCAGGACGGATCGTACCTGGCTGAGCTCCTTCTATCGAAGGGCTACCGGGTCGTCGGCTTGGTCCGTCGCCTCAGCACACCCAACGTCGCCAATCTGGCGAACATCCGGGAGCGCGTTGAGATCCTCGACGGTGACATCTCCGACCAGGTGTCGTTGAACGAGGCGATCCGACGAATCCAGCCGAACGAAGTGTACAATCTCGCGGCCCAATCTTTCGTAGGTACGTCGTTCAGTCAGCCGGTCCTGACGGGAGAAGTCACCGGCATCGGAACCCTGCGCCTGCTCGAGGCGGTCAAGGCGTATGCTCCGAAGGCTCGGTTCTACCAGGCTTCGTCGAGCGAGATGTTCGGGCACGTCGACCGGGAGCCCCAGGATGAAACGACACCGTTCCATCCCCGCAGCCCGTACGGGGTCGCCAAGATCTACGCTTACTGGGCGGCCGTCAACTACCGCGAGGCATACTCGATGTTCGTCAGCAATGGGATCCTGTTCAATCACGAATCCCCCCGGCGCGGTCTCGAATTCGTAACTCGCAAGATCTCCGACGGCGTAGCCCGCATCGCGACCGGTCAAGCGAAGAGCATCACGCTCGGAAATCTCGACGCGAAACGGGATTGGGGGTACGCCCCGGACTATGTCGAGCTGATGTGGCGGACCCTGCAGTACGACCAACCCGACGAGTTCGTCGGGGCCACGGGCGAGGCGCACTCCGTACGTCAGTTCCTCGAAGAAGCGTTCCGTGTCGCGGGACTGGGCAGCTGGGAGAAGTACGTCACGGTGGACGCCCAGTTCAACCGGCCCTCGGAAGTGCACAACCTCCGCGGCGACGCGTCGAAAGCGGCCCGGGTCCTCGGCTGGCGACCGAAGACGTTGTTCAAGGACCTCGTACGGATCATGGTCGAAGCGGACCTCGAACGACAGGGCGGTGCGCGGCCGAAGCCGGCACGCGCGGCCCGCGCTCGGTAGCCAAGATCCGCAGAGTGAATCCCAGCTCCGCTCAGTTCGCGAGCGAACTCAGGCTGACGAGTTGACTCGCTTCTTCGACTCCGAGCGTCCGACCGGGTCGAGAAGGAGGCTTGCGAGCATCCGCGCTTGGATCTCGGGTTTGAACTCCGACGCGCGCCAGACCGCCTTCGCACTGAAGCGCAGCCGATCGAATCCGTGCCAAAGCGAGCTGGCTTTCCGCACGAATTCGTCCCGGCTGTGGACGAGCCAGCCGGTCTCGTCGTTCACGACGGTCTCGGCCGGGCCCTCTTTCCCGTAGGTCAGGACCGGTGTTCCACAGGCCATCGACTCGACCGGCACGTAGCCGAACGGCTCGTTGGTGAATGGGAACACCGTGAACTCCGCGCCCGAGTAGAGCGCGACGAGGTCATCGTGGTCGACCCGGCCCTTGAAATCGATCGCGGCCCGCAGTTGGTCCGGGCGCATTCCCGGGACGAGCTTGCCCCCGAACCCGACGACTCGGATGCCCCGATTCGCGAGCTGGTAGAGGGTCTCGAGCTCGGTCTCCTTGCCGATGTAGGCGAGGACGTAGGGGGGCTCGCCGTCGCGAGGAAGCGGCCGGAACCCCGAAAGGTCCGAGAGGTTGTAGATCGTCGCCCGCACCTCCATGCCGTTCTGCTCGTAGAAACTGCGGACGTAGTTCGACGCGGCGACCGCGATCCGGCCCGAGGAGTAGAGACGGTCGATCGTCTGATCGTCGAACCACCGGACCACCTGGCACAATAACCACAGGGGCCCCGAGCTCCGGCCTTCCCGCTGCAGCATCGACTCGAGCGTGACGTGGAGCGGGGGACCCTGGATCCACCACACGTCGCTCGGCATCGCCACGGTGTTGGTCGTGTTGACGACGAAGTCGAAGTGGCGTTCCTCGAGCAACCGCGAGAGGAGCCGGCGGTTCCGACCGAAGAGAGATTCACGAAGCCATGCCTCCGTCCACAGCGTCGCCTCGCTGCGGAGGCCCAAACGCTTGAGCCACCGGTTGACCCAGAAGTGGTCCTGTGCCGGCGCGAGCACCGAGAAGCCGAGTTCGTTGAGCTGCTTCCGTGCCTCGCGCGTCGCGTACGCGGAAGCGATCGAGACGTTGAACGACTCGCTGAGCGCTCGGGCCACGGCCGATACGAACTTGACTTGGACCGCGTCCGAAGAGACCATCGGTTCCGCGATGATCACCAGCGAGGGCCGACGGGTGGGCGCGTTGACGGTGGATGGCCCCTCCACTCTTCCCTCGGTCATGATTGCGGACACTGGAGGGCGACCTACGTTCCGTCTCGGCGGACGCACCCGGCGCCTTCTCGTGCCGAACCTGCCGTCCGCCCCTATAAAACTCTTGGTCTCGACAGTGGCCTAACGTCAGCCGGATACCCAAAGTGACTCGCCTGGCTGGCGGGGGTCTTTCGCCTAGGCCGGCGCCGCGCGCCAGAAGTTCAGCGAGTCCTCGAGCGTACGTTCCATCGGGTACTCGGACGTGTGCCCGAGAGCCATCAGCCGCCGAGTGTCGGCGCGATTGTCGAGTTCGTCGGTGGGTCGTAGGAGTCCCGCGTCCTCCTCCAAAGCGATCGGGACGCGAGCGAGGGAGACGAGCTGCTCGGCGATCCAACGGATCGAGTAGCTGTGCCCGGCTCCAATATTGACCGGCGACTTGGGGTCGCCCTTCTCAAAGATGAGCCACATCGCGCGCACTACGTCCCGGATGTCCGAGATATCGCGCAGCGTGCCGAGGTTCCCGACTCGGATCTTGCCCGGTTTCCCGGTGCGCTCGATCGTCGCGACCTGACGGGCGAAGTCGTTCAGGGCGTCGCCGACCTTGCCGGGACCCGTCGTTCCGAAAAGACGAGCGCGCACAATCCGCAG
>JASHUJ010000065.1 GCA_030040035.1 Thermoplasmata archaeon | reverse complement strand
GACGAAGTACCGAACCTTAACACTTCCCCGCCGAAGAACGGTGACGCCGGCCGGACGTCATCCTCCGGAGAACGTCGGCACCACGGTTAGGCGGCTCGGGCCCTCGACCGGGGTGTCGAGCGGGATCGGCGTGTCGTCGACCAGGACGGCGCTGCCTTCCGGGGCCTGGCCGAGCGAACGCAGGACGGTGCGGACCGGCGTCCCTCGCGCGACGGTGAGCTCGCGTCGGTCGACCGAAGCTCCCCGGGTCAGCTCGACGACGACGACGACCGACGAAGGGGAAGCGCTGAGGGGGAGAGTTTCCGACGCGGGCCCCGCGGACCCGGCGCCCTTTGAACTCCCGCGATGCATACGCATCACCAGATCTCGAATCTGGCGCCTTGGCCGAGCTAGGCTACCTCAGCACCCGGGCGTCGAGGATTGCGCAGCCAATTTGAACGTTTCCAAGGCTAGGAACGCGGCTCCGCAACCGCAAGTTTCGGTTCGCTTCGGGCATGGATAGTCGATTCGGCTTGTAGAAGCGGTCTACTGGTTGGGCCTGCCCATGACCGAGATTTGGGCATTCATCGCCATGCTCACCTGACGAGACTCAAAGAGAACCACGCCGGTGGCTCCGGGGACTTGCTCAAGCTGAAGGTTGCGGAGCGCGCGAGTGTAGTACTCAGAAAGCTTGGACCACAGCGGATCGTCAAGGGCGAGATTCAGCACCGGGAAACCGTAGCCGGCGAGTTGGGCGGGGCTTACATCCTTCCCGTGGGCGAGAGAAGTTTCAATCAGTTCCTGTAGGATTCTCTCCACCTTGAGTTCCTTATGGTATCTGGACTGGATCTGATGGACCAGCTCCGTGGTCAGCTGCAGCGCATCGAGAGCCTGTTGATGAAGTAAGAAGTCCATGCCGGAAGCGACTCCGACTTGGGCGCCGTTAGGAAGACTGGGAATGGTCTCTTCCCTGAGCTTCTTGTACGCGTCGCGAACCGCGCGCGCCGAAACCCACGACTGGCCCGCCTGTGTCACTCGTGGGAGCTGAGGATCGATGGCGCCGAACTGGGTCGTCGGGCCCGACACGGCGGCATCGGACGCTAGCGCCACTACGGTCCCGGCGGACTTCGCGAATTCCGGAACCACGACGAAGAACTTCTGGAATGCGAGGTCTTCTCGAACGAGCCGTACCAGCCGAGCGGGGAACTGTGCGTCGCCCCCCATCGTGTTCAGAATGAGGCCCAGGTTAGGTGACCTGGATCTTGCGTCCCTGAGCACGTCGTAAAGCGGCTTGCCATGAGACGGGTTCATCGGCGACGCTTGGATCGCGGCCGGATTCATCGTATTCGCAACGTAAGTTGCGATCGAGAGGTTCCCGACTCCGAGTTTAGTTGCGAGCATCCCCTCCAAATCGGCGAGCAACGACTGCCGCGCCTTCGTGAATGGATTTTCCGCCATCACTGCAGGCAACGCGTCGGACATGGCGGCTCTCTCGGCGGAGTTCAGTTTGTGGTCACGAACGTCTGCACCGTCAGATCTGTGTCCCCTCGACACGGCGACAGGTCGACGACGAGTTCGATCAAGTCCTGGTCTAGCCCGAGCTCCGCAAGCGTTTCGCGCAACCTCGCGCGCTGGTGCTCTTCAAGCGTATCGGGCATCGCGCTTCGTATCACCGACGCGATTCGAGTTTATATAGGAGAGGCCGAGAGTCCAGCACCTTTCATCGGAGATGGGGGGTCTCCGAGCCCATTCCGAATCGGTTTGGCACGCGCTTCGTCTCGATCGGAGTTGGCAGAATCGAGTGCTGTTACCTCAGCACCCGACCGGAGCAGAGCGTCGCACCTGCATGGTCGTTCTCTCGGCGGCGGGGGCACCGCGGCCGGGTCCGGGATGCACGCCGACTCCGACCTTGGAGCTCGAAGGTCGACGAGCGCTCGCTACGACGGCTCGAGGCCGCCGCCCCCGAATCCCCGGCATCGCTCCACGATCGGGTCGGGCGTCCGGAATGGGTCAGCGCGTCGGGCGGGCGCCGACCGCGCTCTTCAGGCGACCGATCGCGTCCGTCGTCGACGGGTCGACCCGGCGACGGTCCGCGAGGAAGAGGCTCACGTGGTCGCCGAGCAGGACCCCCGCGGCGATCGCTTCGAGGCGGTCGTCGGACGGGAGCTCGACCGACGCGGCCGGCACGCCGCGGAGCGCGAGCAGACGCTCGAAGTGGCGTAGGCCCCGACGCGTGGGCGGTAGCGCGCCGGCCCATTCGAGCAACGCGACGGAGAAGCGGCGGGCTTCGGCCTTCCCGACCGCATCCCACCCGACGATCGAATTGTGAAACACCTCGGGGACCTCGTCGAACAGCGCGAGGGATTTTGCGTTCTCCTCGATCTGGGTCTTCCACCGGCGGGCGACGGCGACGAAGGCGCTCTCGGCGTAGATCGTCGGGAGGCGACCGGAGAACCGACGGGCCCACTGGGCGGCGGGCCCCCGAGGCGAAGCGTACTGAGGGATCAGGCGACGCAACCGCGCGGCGACCCGCCCGACCCGGGACTCGTTCGACTCGGGGAACCATGGGTCCAGGAGCCCGATGAGGCCCCCCAGCACATGCCCCACCGACGATCGGGGGGGCAGACCGGGCGGCAACAGCAGCACGGGCACGCCGTCGCGCTCGGCGCGAGCGGCGAGCGTCCCGCCGGAAGTGATCGCGACCCGCGCGGCGTCGACGCGACCCGCCGCGTCGTACGCCCGAAGGGTCTCCCAGGTGTCACCGGAGTAGCTGACGAGCACCACGCGGCTCTTGCGCTCCACGGCCCTCGGCAGGTCGGACGAGCGGACCGACGTGAGGGCGAGCGGCGTTTCGGCGGCGAGCACGCTCCGCGCGAGGTCGGCGGCGATCGCCGAGCCGCCCATCCCGACGGCGTAGATCGCTGTCGAACGGCCGGTTGCCGGCGCGGCGACCTCGAGCCCCGCCCGGAACCCGTCGACGAGCTGCGTCGGAAACCCCGCGGCGAGCGCCCGCATCCGGAGCGCGCCCGACGCCCGGGCC
>JASHUJ010000008.1 GCA_030040035.1 Thermoplasmata archaeon | reverse complement strand
TCCTCCACCAGAAGGCGCTCGTCCTCCTCGCGCAGAACCGGGACCTCGCTGGGGCCCGCTCGCTCGTCGACAAGGCGATCGAGGCGAACCCCAACGACAAGGCGATCTGGGCGACGCGCGGGGACGTCCTGCGGCTGCAGGGACAACCCGACGAGGCGGTCGAGTCCTACCTGCACGCCCAGCAGCTCGACGCCGCGTCGAGCCAGTACGTCGACCGCGCCCTCAAGGTCGACCCGCACCATCCGAAGGCCCTGCGGACGAAGCTCGACCTCGCCCGCGCGATGGGCGGCGACGTCCGGGCGCTCGCCGCCTGCGAGGAACTACTCGCCGCGAATCCGGACGACCTCGACCTGGTCTTCGCCCGGGCCGAACTGCTCGCGGCGCTCGGACGGGGCGCGGACGCGGTCGAACCGATCGAGCGCGTGCGGGCCGCGCACCCGGACGACGCGCGCGCCTCGCTCTTCCTCGCGCGCTTGCTCTTCCAGCTCGGCCGGTCGCCCGAGGCGCAGGCGGTCGCGAAGCCGATGGTCGAGGGGCCGAACCCCCCCGAGCCCGCGGCGATCGAGGCGCTCGCCCGGCTCGCGGAGGCGGACAGCCCCGACTTCGCCCTCCTCGCGCGCGAACATGTCGCGAAGCTCGAACCGAGGAACGTGCAGAACCTCCTCGACCTGAAGGCCCTCGCCCTTCGGCTGGAGAAGCCCGACGCCGCGCTCGCGGCCTGCCGCGCGATCCTGGAGGCGAACCCGCAGAACCTCGAGGCGATGCGGGGCGTCGCCGAGATCGAATACGCCGAGGGGCGGTTCGACGCGGCCCTGGCGGCCTACGGCGAGCTCCTGCGAGCGCACCCGCACGCGCTCAGCGAGGCGCGCAAGGCGCTCGAGGTCGCCCGCGAGGCGAACCAGCCCCAGCTCGTCCGGGAGTTCGCGGAGCGGATCCTCGCGGAGGACCCGGCGGACCTCGCCGCGCAGCTCGGGGTGGCGCGGGCGCTCTCGGGCGCAGGCGACACGGAGGCCGCGTCCCGCGCGTACGATGCGCTATTGGCCGCCCATCCGGCCGAGCTCCCGTACCTGCTCGAAAAAAAAGAGGTCGTCGCCCAGACGAACGACCCCGCGCAGCTCGCTCCGGTCCTCGACGAGCTCTTCCGCCTCGATCCGACGCGCACCGACGTCGCGATCGAACGCGGGAACCTCTACCTCGCGCTGGCGTACGATCAGCCCGAGGGCTCGGCCGACCGAGACCGGGCGGCCCGGACAGCGCTCGTCTCGTACGAACGTGCCTCGAGCGACGCCGAGGCGGCGGAGGTCGCGGAGCTCGGCATCGCGCGGGCGTCCCGGCTGATCAACGATCATGACCGCGCGATCCGCGCGTACGGGGCGTTCCTCGGGCGCGAGGCGAACCATCTGCGCTACGACATTCACAAGGAGCTGGGCCACGCGCTTCGGGAGGCGGGCCGGTACTCGGAGGCCTCCGACGCGTACGGCCGAGCGATCTCGGGCGGGCTCGAGGACACGGACCTGTTCTGGGGCGCGGTCGAGGTCCTCGCGCTGCTCAACCAGGACGCTCGGGCCCTCCAGCTCCTCGACCTCCTCCTCCGACGGGAGCCGGCGAACGCACTGTACCTCCGCAAGCGCGGCCAGCTCCTCCTGAAGGGCGGTCGGCGATCCGAGGCGCTCGCGATCCTCCAGCAGGCGGTCCAGCAGGCGAGCGGCGATCCGCACGGCTACTTCGAGGTCGCGGAGGCGCTCCGCTCCCAGGGCGCGTACGCCGACGCGATCGGCTATTACCGGCAAGGTCTGGCGATCGACTCGAACAGTCGCCACGGCCGCCTCGCGCTGGCCGAGACCCTGCAGCTCGCCGGCCAGTACTCCGAGGTGATCACGATCGTCGACCCGCTGCTCACCGAGGACCCCAACGACCTCGCGGCGTGGAAGGTCCGCGGAGATGCGCTCCGGGCCCTCGGCCGGCCGAACGAGGTGCTGTACTCCCTCCGCGCGATCCTGCTCCTCGAACCCGACAACGCACCGGCGCTCCTCGAGCAATATCGGCTCCACAGCGAGTCGAAGGAGGTCAAGGAGGCCTACGAGACGCTCACCCGGCTCCTGCAGACGAACGCGCCCGAAGCCCAGGACGCGACGCTCCACCTCGAACACGGGGACCTCGCGGCTAGCCTCGGCCTCACCGAGGAGGCCAATGCGTCCTACGAGCACGCGGCCGCGATCGATCCCGCGTACCGGACCGAGATCGCGATCCGGCGGGCCCGCCTCCGGCTCACGGCCGGCCGACCCGACCTCGCGCTCGAGGTGCTCGACGAGGGGCTCAAGTCCGCGCCGGCCGGGGCCCCGCCGAATCTCGGCGCGCTGCTCCTGCGCGCCGAGATCCTCGGGGCGCTCGAGCGGCCGGCCGAGGCCCGAGCCGTGTACGAGGAGGTACGCCAGCGCGAGCCGAAGTCGCCGGTCGCGCTCGCCGGGATCGCGCGCTCGATGCTCGAAGCGGGGCAGCACGCCGAGGCTGCGGAGTTCTTGGCGGGGGCGATCCCCCAGGCCCCCCCGCAGGAGGCGCTCTTCCTCCTGCTGGCCGAAGCGGAGAGCGGCCTCGGACACCTCGACCGCGCCAGCGACGCGCTGCGCAAGGGCGTCGAGGTCCTTCCGAAGAGCCGCGCCCTCTGGATCAAGGATGGTGAGCTCGGCGTCGCCCGGCAGGCGTGGGCCGAGGCCGCGGGAGCGTACGCCCATGCGCTCGCCCTCGATCCGACGTCCGTCGACACGCTGGTCCGGGCCGGTATGGTCGCCCAGAAGCTCGAGCACCCGAACGAGGCGCTCGCGCTCTACGAGCGGGCGACGGAGGCCGACCCGAAGAGCACCGGGGCCTGGACGAGCCGCGGTCTCGCGCTGATCGCGACCGGCCGCGCCGCCGAAGCGATCGCGAGCTTCGACCGCGCGCTCGCCTTGGACTCCGACTACGCGCCGGCGAAGGACGGCAAGAAGGTCGCGACCCAGCGCACCCGGGACGCGGAGGTGCAGCGCTACGGTCGGGAGGCGCTCCTCCTCGAAGCCCGGCTGAACCGGACGGTCACCAAGAACGACCTGTTCGTCACGCTCCACGTTCCGTACGAGTTCCTCGACGCGGTCCTCGCGGCCGTCGGGCGGACCGTGAAGATCAACCTCGACCGGCTCGACAGCGCCGAGATCAAGGACCTCGAGAGCGCCTCGTACCACCTCATCTCGGCGGCGCTCGACCACCGGCCCCCGGGCATCGAGCGGCGCGGCTTCACGCTCGCGGACGTGGCCGTGCTCTCGCCCCCGACCTACTCCCTCGACCAGATCGAACGGCTGTTCAGCTACCTGAAGGCGGTCCTCGAGGCGGATCTGCGGCCGGAGAACCTATCGCTCACGCCGGACGTCGAGGAGCTCGCGCGGCACGCGCTCGTGCTCCCGGCGGAGCAGCGGACCCTCTTCCAGCTCGTGAAGAACCTGCGCGTCGGGATCTACAAAGCCCGGCTCATCAAGGCGGTCGAGGAAGCGGGCTCGGCGGTCCATGCGCCGCTGCCGTCGCTCGATCTCGGCGCCTACTCGCCCGAGTTCCGCGCCGTCGAGTCGGACGAGAGCGAATCCGAGGGCCGAGCCGCCCCGGCCGCCGCGGTCCCACCGGGGATCCCGGCCGACGAAGGGGCGCTCGAGGTCGTACTGCCGCCCGCCGAATGGCCCCGGGGACCCGCGGCGGCCCCTGCGTCGGCCGCTCCTCCCCGCAGCGGAAGCACCGGACCGGCCCGGTGCGTCGGGTGCGGCGGGATCGCGTCCGTGTACCACGCGTGCTCGGCGCCGTTGTGCCAGCACTGCATCGGGCAGTTCCCCAACTGCCCGAAGTGCGGCCAGCCGATCTCGACGCTCTCGACCCGCGCGATCGAGGGGGTCGTGGTCACCCCGGCGCGCGGACGGCCGTCCGCGCGCTCCGGCGGCGGGTTGGGCGGATTGAAGGGCGTCTTCCAGCGTTCCAAGCCCGCCGCGGCGAAGGCCGAGCCGGTCGCGAAGCCGACCCCACCCCGAACCGATGCGCCGGCCAAATCCGTCGCCGCGAAGCCGGAGCACGCGGCCAAGCCCCCGGGCCACCCTCCGACAGAACATCCCCGTCCGAAGGAAACCGGACCCGTCACCCCAGCGGCGAAGAAGGAACCGACGGCCACCGCGCCCAAGTCCGCTCCCGCGCTCCCGACGAAGGCGGCTGAGGAAGAAGAGGCCCCGCCTTCCCCCACGCACCCCCGGCGGGAGAAGAAGGACGACGAACCCCGGCTCTAGCCGGAAGTCCCTTTCCTACGACCCCGCCGCTCCCATGGAGAGGCGCTCGCACGCCCCACGCACCCTCAAATAGTCGCATCGCATTTTTCAGTCGGTCGATGGCCATGGCCGCAGCTCCTCCTCAACTCCAGCCGGTCCGCACCAAGTGGAGCCCGTGGGTGATCACCGC
>JASHUJ010000064.1 GCA_030040035.1 Thermoplasmata archaeon | reverse complement strand
CCCGAGCGCCGGGCCCCCCGACGCCCCTGCCCCGTGAGCGACGGAGACCGTCCCGGTCCCTCGTTCGGCCGCTGGCCTTAGGCGAACGCGCCGGCGGAGACGCTGTCGGAGTATCCGTTCGCCCCGACCGCGACGATCTTGTCGCCGGCGAGGCCCGCGTTGACCGTGCTCGTCCCGACCAGGTAGATCACCAGCGTCGATCCCCCGGGGATCGAACCCGAGAACCCGGCGGCATTCGTCCAGCTGCCCAAGGCCGTGGAGTAGCCGGATACCGGGGTCGCGACCGTCGGGAGCACGAGGGAGATCTGACTGGTCGTCGGGTCCGTGGCCGTTCCGACGGCGACCGTGACGGGCCAGGCAACGGTCGCGCCCGTTGCGCTGCTCAGGGAAAGAACGACGTTCGAAGCGCTCACGTCCGAGCTGGCGATCTCGATGGCGTAGCAGAACGCGTGGGCGGTCCCGGTCACCCCACAGCCGGGGACGGGACCGCTCATCGACGAGGAATTGACGGGGGTCCCCCAGGTGAAGTGAGCTCCCAGGGGCGCCGAGCTCGGACCGTGGGTCACACCGATGATCAGCACGTACATCACGGCGGCCAGCACGACGCCGATGGCGACCAGCAGGATCGACGCGACGATGTCCGATACCCCACGCTCCTTGCGCCGGAACCGTCGGCGACGAATCTCGACGCGGGCTCTACGTCGACCGCGCGCGCGTTCGTCCGGGCTCATCGCAGCACCGGGGTCCTCCGCCCCCGGGACCTTCGTCATCTATCGGCGAGGAGAGCCGATTTAGTCTTTGTGACAGACTAGTCGACGTTCTTTCCGTCCGGAAGGTCGACCGACGGAATTCGGCGGAGGCCACCGCAGACCATCACCCTCCGAGGGGCGGCGCGGGCTTCTTATTCCCCGAGCCTCTGCAACGACCCGAGGCGGCATGACCGACCGTGCCGGCTGGCTGAGCTTCCCGGATGCGCCGCGCATCGTTCACCCGCCACCGGGCCCGCGCTCGCGGGAGCTGCTCGGCGACCAGGCGCGCTGGGAGACCGACGCGGTCGGCTACCCGCACTACTTTCCGATCGCCCCGCGGATCGGCCAGGGCGCGACGATCGAGGATGTCGACGGCAATCGGTTCATCGACTGGGTTGGCGGGATCTGCGTGCTCAACCTGGGGCACCGCCACCCGAGGCTCGTCGCGGCCCTCGAACGCCAGTCCGAGGAGATCTGGCACACCCTCGAGCTCCCCACGGAAGCCCGTGTCCGATTCCTCAAGGAGCTGCGCGAGACGCTGCCCGGAAAGCTGCACAATCACGCGCGCATATTCTTCTCCGTAACGGGCGGGGACTGCGTAGAAACGGCCGTCAATCTCGCCGATTTTGCCACCGGGAAGCGCGGGACCGTCGCGTTCTCCGGTGCGTACCACGGGGTGCACGGCGGGGCGGTGCACCTGACGAGCGGGCGCCGCTATCACGCGACCACGAGCTTTCCCAGCGGCTCCGTGATCCGGGTCCCGTACCCGGATCCGTACCGACCGGTCCTCGGCGCCGACGAGGGCGCGGCCGGGACGATCTCGTACCTCGAGCATCTCGTGAATGACCCGCACTCGGGCGTCGACGCGATCTCCTCGGTACTGGTCGAGCCGATCCTCGGGGAGGGTGGCTACGTCGTCCCGCCCGACGACTTCCTTCCGTCGCTCCGCGAATTCTGCGACCGGCACGGGATCCTCCTCATCGTCGACGAGGTCCAGACGGGCCTCGGCCGCACGGGGAAGATGTGGGCCGTCGAACATTCGGGCGTCTCACCGGACATCGTGTGCATCGCGAAGTCGATCGGCGGCGGTCTCCCGCTCGCGGTCGTAGCGTACCGGGACGACCTCGTCCGGGAGCTCCCACGGGGTTTCCACCTCGGCACGTTCCGCGCGAACGCGCTCGCGCTCGCCGCGGGGGCGGAGACGCTCAAGGTCCTCCGCGAGGGTGACCTCCTCGACCGGACCCGCCACCGCGGCCCCGAACTCCTGCACCGCTTCCGCGCGATCGCCGACCGGCATCCGATGATCGGCGACGTCCGGGGTCGGGGCTTCATGCTCGGCGTCGAGTTCGTCCGGGATCGAACGAGCCGGACCGCGTGGGGCGAGCGCGCGAAGGAGATGCGCTCGGCGCTCCTCGCCCGCGGCGTGCTGATGCACACGTCGGGTTCGTGGGACCAGGTGCTCCGGTTCATGGCGCCGCTCGTGATCGAGGACGAGCTCCTGGAACGGGGTCTCCTGGCGTTCGAGGACGCGCTCGAGAGCCTGGAGGCGGGCGCGGAGCCGGTCCGCGGGGCCCCCCGGGCGCCGCGACCGACCGGACCGGGCGCCCTCGCCCCCATGCCCGTGCACGCCGTTCCCTCGCCGCTCGTTCCCCCGGTGCCGGGGCGCGACCTCCCCGGGGACGACGCGTAGCGCCGCGTTACCGATCCGCGAAGTTCACCGAGATGAGCTTCACCTCGGTCATCTCTTCCATCGCGTAGCGCAGCCCTTCCCGTCCGAGCCCGCTCTCCTTCACCCCGCCGAACGGGAGGGCGTCCCAGCGGAGGGTCGTGGGGTCGTTGAGATGGACGCCGCCCGCGCGGATCTCCTTCGCGAGGCGGAACCCGCGGGCGATGTCGCGCGTGAAGACCGCGGCCTGCAGGCCGTACGGGGTCGCGTTCGCGATCCGCACCGCGTCGTCAAGGCTCGCGAAACGGACCACGGGGGCGAGCGGCCCGAACGGCTCCTCGCGAAGGACCCGGGCGTCCTCGGGTACCCGGTCGAGCACCGTCGGCGAGTAGAAACTCCCGCCGGCGGATCCCGACGGACGGCTCCCCCCCGCCAGCACCTCGGCCGACCGGTCCCGGGCGTCGGCGACGAGCCGCTCGATCCGTTCGACGGCGGGCGGATCGATCAACGGACCGACCTCCGTCGTCTCGTCGAGCGCCGGACCGACCCGGAGCGCCCGGGCGCGCTCGGCGAGCGCGCGGGCGAATCGCTCCGCGACCGCGTCCTGGACGAGCAGGCGCTTCGAGGCCGTGCAGACCTGACCGGCGTAGCCGAACGCGCCGCGCGCGGCGGCCGCGACCGCGACGTCGAGCGCGGCGTCGTCGAGCACGACGAACGGATCCATCCCGCCCATCTCGAGGATCACGCGCTTCGCGTGCCGGCCCGCCCGCTCGGCGATCCCCTCGCCGACCTCCGTCGAGCCCGTGAACGTCACGAGCCGCGTGCGCGGGTGCTCGACCAGGGCGTTCCCGACCGTGGAGCCGGGGCCGACGAGGACGTTCAGCGCCCCCGGGGGGACGCCGGCGGCGCTCAGGTGCGTCGCGAGACGGAGCGCGGTGAACGGCGCGGCGCTCGTCGGCTTCGCGACCACCGGGTTCCCCGCGGCGAGGGCGGGCGCGACCTTGTGGGAGAGCAGGTTGAGCGGGAAGTTGAACGGGCCGATGGCGACGACGACCCCGATCGGGTCGCGGACCGAGAAGAGGAACCGGCGCTCGTTGCCGGCCGGCATCGCGTACGCGTCGGCCGGGAAGCTCTCTCCGCCGAGGTGCCGGATCTCCTCGGCGGCGAGCTGGTACACTCCGACGGCCCGATCGACCTCGACCCGGGCGTCGACGATCGGCTTCCCCACCTCGAGGGCGATCAGTCGGGCCATCGTCTCGCGGTCGTCGTGCAGTCGCGCGGCCGAGTCGCGGAGGATGCGGGCGCGCTCGTGACCGGGGGTCCGCCCCCAGGTGTCCTCGGCGGCGGCCGCGGCCTCGACCGCCGCGTTCGCCTCGTCGACCGAGGCGACCGGCGCTTCCCCGATCGGTCGACCGGTCGACGGGTCGACGACCGGGAGGTACCGCCCGCTCGCCGGGGGCCGCCAAGTGCCGCCGATGAAGAGGGAACCCTTGCCGTTCGCCGGGAGGCCGTCGATCACGGACCGGGACCTACGCGGGGTCGCCGTAGACGGTGTAGTGCCAGCCCTTGCGGGCCTGCCCGGTGAGGTCGATGTAGATGTTCTTCACGACCGTGTAGTCGTTCAGGGAATCGGTACCGAGATCCTTGCCGAACCCGGACTGCTTGAATCCCCCGTGCGGGGTCTCCGAGCCGAGCGGGAGATGGTCGTTGATCCAGACGTCCCCAAAGCGGAGCGCGTGCGCCGCCTTCACGGCCGTCCGCAGGTCCTTCGTCCAGACGCTGCCCGCGAGCCCGTAGTCGACCCCGTTGGCGATCCCGATCGCCTCGTCGAACGTCGAGAACTCGAGGACGTCGAGGACCGGCCCGAAGATCTCCCGCTGGGCGATCGTCATGTCGGGGGCCACGGAATCGAAGACCGTCGGGACCACGAACGCGCCGTTCGGGTGGTGCGCGCGGTCGTCGGTCCCGCCGGCGAGGAGCTTCGCCCCCTCGTTCTTTCCCTTCTCCACGAACTCGAGGACCGATTTCTGCTGGACCGGGCTGACGAGCGGCCCGAGATCGGTCGACCGGGAGAGGGGATCGCCGATCCGCACCTGACGGACCCGCTTCAGGAGCTCCTCGACGAACTTCGGGCGGACGCTCGAGTGCACGATGAGCCGGGTCGCGGCAGTGCAGTCCTGCCCTCCGTTCACGAAGCCGCCGACCATCGCGCCCTCGACCGCCGCCGCGAGGTCCGCGTCGTCGAAAACGATGAACGGCGCCTTGCCGCCCAGCTCGAGCTGGACGCGCTTCACCGTCGCGCTCGCCGCCTCCATGATCCGCTTGCCGGTCGCGGTGTCTCCGGTCAGCGAGACCATGTCGACCTTCGGGTTCCGGGAGAGCTCGTCTCCGACCTCGGCCCCCGGACCGGTGATCACGTTGAGGGCGCCCGACGGGAGTCCCGCGTCCTGGAACGCCCGGCCGAGCTCGAGCGACGTCAGCGGAGTATACGTCGCCGGCTTGAGGACGACCGTGTTCCCGACGACGAGCGCGGGGGCGATCTTCCAGACCGCCATCATGATCGGATAGTTCCACGGCGTGATCGAGGCGACGACCCCCACCGGCTCGCGCCGGAAGATCGTCGTCCCGTCGCCCGTGAACTCTCCCGGGCTCTTCGCCTCAAGCGTGCGCCCGGCCCCGGCGTAGAAGACGAGGTTGTCGACGCTGAAGGGGAGGTCC
>JASHUJ010000063.1 GCA_030040035.1 Thermoplasmata archaeon | reverse complement strand
GCGTCCAGCTCCCAGCGCCGGGTCCGAGCGAGGAGGAGGCGGGCCGCCTTCAGGAACCGCTCGGCGAGGTTCTTCTCCTCGGGAGAGCCTTCAATCCGCGAGAGGCCCACCGCGAGCAGGGCGAGGGCCTGGATGTGCTGGCCCGGGACCTTGCGCGCGAGCAGCGCCGCCCGGTGCGACTCGGTCCGGGCCTTCTCGGGCTGGTTCCGCTCGTAGTAGAACTCGGAGAGCAGGGCCTCCAGGAGGACCTCGATCTCGACGAGCTCCGCCGCGTGGCATCGTTCGGTCAGGTCGAGGATCGTGGTCGAGAGCGACGGGCGGGGCCCGACGACGCGCATTTGGAGGATCAACGGTTCCATCCACTCGGCGACCGTCTCGGGCGCGAGGTGGCCCCGGATCGCGCCGTCAAGGCCCTCCCGCACCTCGTTCTCCGCGTCCGTCAGCCGGCCCGCGGCGAACAGCGCGCGGGCGTGAAGGAAGCGGAGTTCGGGCGCGAGCGGGTCGCGCTGGGCCGGTGGCAGCGCGCTGAGGCACCCGAGGGCATCGGCGAGCAGTTCCTCGGCCGAATCGAAAGCGAGGAGTTGCAGGCTGATCTCCGCGGCTTCGAGGAGGGCGCGCAGCGCCATCGGGCCCGGGAACCAGGCGAGGTAGTGCCGAGCGACCTCGATGCGTCGCGCGAGGTTCGGTTCGGGCGAGAGAGCCGAGAGCGCCTCGGCGATCTCGAGATGCATCTCCTTGCGCTGCTTCTCGGCGAGCAGGTCTTCGGTGAGCGGGATCCAGGCGGCGTGGGGCATCGTGACCTTGCCGTCGTGAACCTTCAGCAAGCCCGCCTCGGTCGCCGGCAGGATCGTCTCGGCGAGCTGGGGGAACGTGAGCCGGGCGACCCGCGAGAGGACGACCTCGCCCACGGCGCCGCCGAGGAGCGCGACGTACCCGACGGTTCGCTGCGATACGGACGGGAGATTATCGTAGATCGCCTTCAGCCGGTGCGCCTCGCGCGGATCCGGCAGGCTGTGCGGGAGACGGACCCAGTCCACGTCGCCCCGGGAGAGGAACGCATCCTCCCAGCTCGCGACGCCCGCGACGGAGCTGTCGACCGCGAGCACGATCAGAAAGGGGCGGAACCGCGCCCGTCGGGACAGCGCGACGATGAACTCCCGACTCTCCGTGTCGAAGAGGGACCCGTCGTCGATCAGGATCGCGACCGGGTGCGCGCTCGGACCGACGAACTCGGGCTGGAGCTCCTGCCAGAACGCGTCGGGGTCGCCCTCGTTCGCCGAGCGCGCGCGGATCGGTTGTCCGAGGAAGGTGGTCCGCGCCCGTTCCGCGCGACTGCGACGTCCCTGGGGGAGACGTTCGGTCAGGAACGGCACGGGAGATATCGGGACCGACGGGTCGGGGCCGGAAGCTTCGGAGTCGGGCCCGTCCATCGCGCCGATCGAGTCGTCCCCGCCGTTGCTCACGCGCAGTCCGTCGAGCGCGCCGAACGGGATCGAGCGCGAACGGTAGCTGCCGCGGAGTCGCACGATCCGCGTGTTCCTCGCGTGGAGCAGGGCTTCGAGCTCCTCCAGCAGGTGGGTCTTCCCGCTGGTCGGCGGTCCGGCGATGACCAACGTGCGGCCTGAGTTCTCCGCCAGGCCCTGAAGTGCGCGGAGAACCGGTGTGGGAAGCCCCGGCACCCGGTACCTCTCGCGAGGGATGCTCACTCAGGGCATTTAATGGCCACCCTTGCCGACCGGGAGATATCCCGCGCGTGACCGAGCGTTTATGAGGTGAACGGGGCTGCGCGGACCGTGCCGTCGCGACTCGGCGCCCGGCGCCGTGAGTTCCTGCGCAAGACTATCCAGCCCGTGGACGTGACCCGGGCGCACGGGCTCGGCGACCTGCTCGAGCAGTTCCGGACGACCTCGATCCAGGCGCGCAACCTCGGTCAGTGTCTCGAGGTCTGGGAGAACGCGCTCACCGACCCGAAGCGGCCGACGATCCTGATCGGGCTGTCGGGACCGCTGATCGCCGCCGGACTTCGTCGCGTGCTTCGGGACCTGGTCGACTGGGGCGTGGTCGATGTCGTGGTCTCGACGGGCGCGATCTACTACCAGGACCTCTACCAGTCGATCGGCGGTCGGCATTGGATCGGGAGCCCGCACGCGGACGACGTCAAACTGCGAGACCTCTACCTCGATCGCATCTACGACACGTACGTCGACGAGCTCAAGTTCGAGGACACGGACCGGGTGATCGGACGGATCACGGAGGAGTTCCCGCGGCGTCCCGCATCGTCGCGCGAGTTCCTCGGATTCCTCGGCTCGCGCTTTCCCGATCCCGAATCGTTCCTCGCGACCGCTGCGCGTCGGGGTGTGCCGACGTTCTCACCGGCGCTCATCGACAGCTCGATCGGGATCGGGCTCACGCTCTATTACCAGGCGAACCGCGCCCGGCAGGACCGATTCATCCTCGACGCGGTGCGCGACAACTATGAGCTAGTGCAGATCCTCTCGGCGTCGCCGAGAACCGCCGTGGTGTACATCGGCGGGGGCACGCCGAAGAACTGGATCAACGACGGCATCGTCATGGCGAACTACGCATTCGGCCGCGAGGGAGAGGGGCACTACTACGCCCTCCAGGTGACGACCGATGTCCCGCATTGGGGCGGCTTGTCGGGCAGCACCCTCGACGAGGCCCAATCCTGGGGCAAGATCTCGCGCAAGGCGACGCGCGCGATGGCGCACGTCGACGCGTCCATCGGGTTGCCGTTATTGGCCGGGGGCCTTTGGCAGCACCGCTCCCGCTGGCGCGGACGCTCCCGACTGCGATTCGACTGGTTCGGAGACGAAGTCCGGATTCAATCGGCACGCGCTGCGCGACATTCCTCCGGCAGGAAGTCAAGAGCCTCAACTTGAACGCATAGGTTCGCCCAAGATTAGACGAAAGTCGAGAAGAGTGGATAGGTATACAAGCCGTAGAACCACTGGAGGATCCGCGAGAAAGACGTCCCTGGTCATCGAGCCGGAAGGGAATCTGTAGTCTCAACACGAAGTT
>JASHUJ010000007.1 GCA_030040035.1 Thermoplasmata archaeon | reverse complement strand
AGGTTGAGCAAGTGGTCTCCGCCGGCGATGATCTGGACGCGCGCGCCGGGGATCCGCTGTGCCGCGAGGTTCGCGAAATGACCCTGGATGGGGTTGTCTCGATCCCCCAGGACGATGGCGACGGGCAGGTGGAGCGAACCGAGCCGACCCACGGCCGGGGAGTCGGGCGGCGTGTCGAACTGCAGGGAGCGATCGCGGTACACTTCCTCCTCGTTCGCCCGGACCATCTCGTGAAAGAGGGTCCGCGCGTCGCCGGTCAGGGCCGGGCACCAGAGCTGCCGCAACAGCTCGAAGGCCTCCTCGCGACGGCCCTCCGTCCACGCCCGCAGCAACGCCTCGGAAGCGTGCCGGTCCGCCTCGAGCGCGGCGGCCGCCTCGGGGACCATCTTCGCCTCGGTGCCCGACGGAGGGCCCGGTGAGATCAAAAAGAGGCCGGCGGCCACGCCCGGATACTCGACGGCGAAGTCCATCGCCGTGCGACCGCTGATGCTCGGCCCGACGAGCACCGGTCGTTCGATCCCGAGTCGGTCGATCAGCAACTTGAGGTCCCGGAACGAGGCGAAGCTCTGCGACGCCGGGGTCGATCCACCGTACCCGCGAAGATCGTAGCGAACCACCCGGTGGTGCTCGGCGAGTCGGGGGAACTGGGGATCCCACATCCGCCGGTCGGCGATCCCCTCGTGGAGGAGGAGCACGGGCGGGCCGTGGCCCGCCTCGTCGTACGCCAAGCGTCCGCCCGGCACGTCCAGTGTCGACGGGTCGCGTCGGGGGGTCATGAGGCGTGGGTTCCGGGGGACCGGACGCGAGGCCATCCGCGCTCCGCGGATATAGGGCCCCGTCGTAGCTGACCCGAGCGCGAGCAGCGGGATTCGTAGACCCGACCGTCGGGCCGAAGGCCGCGAACGGGCCCGATCGGGAGAATGCGGGTCCAAGGTGCCGACCACGCCGCGCCGCCATAGTTCAAATCTCGCCGATCGTTCCGAACCCCGGTGATCGCTCGTTCATGTCGGCCCGCGCGTCGCGTTCCAAGTCGCCCCGCCCCCTGATGTTCTACCGGTTGGCGGCTCAGTACGACGCGCTGACGGGCTCGAAGGACTCGCGGCAAGAGGTGGCGTATCTCGAGACGCTCGCCCGACGATTCGGGCGATCGGGAGGACGGAGCTGGCTGGACGTCGCCTGCGGGACCGGTCGGCACCTCCAATTCTTGCGGCGGCACTACCGCGTCGTCGGGATCGATCTGAGCGCCCCGATGCTTCGGGTCGCCCGCCGGCGACTCCCGTCCGTCCGCTTGCGGCGGGGCGACATGCGAACCTTCACCCTTCGGGAGTCGTTCGACGTGGTCAGCTGCCTGTTCAGCGCCATCGGGCACCTCCGCTCGGAGGGCGAGCTCGAAACCGCCTTCCGAAACTTCGCTCGGCACCTGAAGCCCGGTGGGGTTTGCATCGTCGAACCGTGGATCGACCCCGCGAGCTTCCGGGCCGGATTCGTCCAGCTCGTCAGTCACGCCGATCCGACCGGTGCGATCGCCCGGATGTCGGTCAGTGCCCGCCGCGGGCACCGATCGATCGTTCACTACGAGTACCTCGTCGGTCAGCCGGGCCGGAAGGTCCTCCACTTCTCCGAGGACGATATCGGTCTCCTGGTGTCGCGCCGGCGTCTCCTCGAGATGATGCGCCGGGCCGGGTTGGAGGCGCGATTCCTGGCGCGGGGGCTCACCCCCGGTCGGGGCCTGCTCCTCGGACGGAAGCCCATCGTCCCGAGGTAGCCGCCTCGGCGCCTGAAAACGCCGGGCGTCCAGCCACCGTCCAGGGTACCGCGAGCCTCCCGCAGCGACCGTTGAAGGGGAACCGCGAGTTCTCGGGAGACGAGCGGCGCCGGGGAGGTCGGGTCCCGAACGATCGAAGAGTGGACACGGGGAGTTCTGACAATGAACGGGTTTGGACCTTCGGATGGGAGACCCTCCTGTTTCCTGACTTGGGTTGCGCGCTCGGCGCGGTCCCGTCATCCGGCGCGCGCGCCCCCATGTAGGTCCGCGGCCAAGAGTTCCGCGCCAACTCTGCCGCCCCGCGGAATCGCGTAGTTCCTTCAGTCGAGGTTCATCCGCTTCAGGGCCGACCGGAATCTGGGATCCTTCCGCATAGGCTCGAGATAGGAGAAGTACAGAAACGGCTCTATCCACACCAAGTGATGGTCGATTGCCCTAGCGAGCCAGCGAAAGGACGCGTCGAGGTCTCCGGCCTGCGCGTAGACCATGGACATGTACCAGTCGAGCTGGGGGATCTCCGGGAGATTCTCCTGGGCGTGAAGGACGGCGCGTGCCTTCTCCAGTTGCCCGGACATGGTCCACGCCCAAGCTCGAAGCACAGCCGTCTCCCGAGAACTTTGGTCAGGGAGGGACTCTAGCCAGTCCTTCAGCGCCGTCGTGGCCTGATTGTGATCAGGCCCATCTAAGTAAAACCAGACTAGCGCCCCCAAGAGTGCCGGGCGGGGTGGGTTGAGGTCCCGGTACTTCTCGAAGCACGCCCAAGCCTCGTCTCGCTTTCCTAGCCACGTCAGCATATAGATCAGCTCAAAGAGTGTAAACCGGGAAAGAGGATCGGCGACTTCGGCCAACCGGAGCTGGGCGAGACCCTCCTCAGAGTGCATTCGCTCAAGAAGCAAGCGCCCGTACCAACGACGTGCCCGCGCGTCGCTGGGGTTGAGGGAGATCGCGTGACGAAATTCTTGGTTAGCGCCCTCGAAGTCGAAGTCGCTCCAGAGGATTCCGGCCAGCGAGACGTGGGCTTCCGCGAGGTTCGGATCGAGCTCGATCGCGCGAGCGACCAGTTGGCGACTCCGCGAGTCCCATTCGGCCGGCGGCCCGCCCTCGACGCCCGACCCGATCTCACGAAGGGTAAGGCCCAACGAGGAATGGGCGGCCGCGTTGTCGGGGTCCAACGTGATGGCGCGCTCGAATAGCTCCTGAGCCAGCTTGAGCTGAGGAAGTTCGGCGTCATGGAGCAACGCCTGTCCCTTGAGATATG
Source organism: Thermoplasmata archaeon (assembly GCA_030040035.1). Classification (GTDB taxonomy): domain Archaea; phylum Thermoplasmatota; class Thermoplasmata; order Lutacidiplasmatales; family UBA184; genus Lutacidiplasma. The sequence goes on along the minus strand of JASHUJ010000007.1, from coordinate 11,932 downwards.
CGAGATACGAATCCGTTCCGACGAGGGGACGAGCGTCGAAGCGTTTCTTTTCGCCAGAGTGTAACTCGATCTTCAAAGCCTCGGCAACTTGCTTGGCGATATCGGACTGGACCTCGAAAACGTCGTCGAGCCGTTTATCGTAGGATTTCGCCCAGAGGTGCGCTTCGGTGTCCGTGCTGATCAACTGTGCGGTGATTCTCAGCCGGTCTCCCGCCTTCCGCACGCTTCCCTCCAACACGGAGTTCACTGCTAGTTCGGAACCGATCTGGGAAACCGACTTGGAGCTCGATTTGTACGGCATTACCGAAGTGCGGGCAATCACCTGCAGATCCCGAAGCTGAGAGATGACGGTGATCAGTTCCTCAGTCAAGCCGTCCGCAAAGTACTCGTCCTTCACGTCGGGACTGATGCTCGAAAAGGGGAGCACGGCGAGGCGGATCTGGCCGAACTCCACCGAGGGGGACTTGCGGACGTTCCATGGAAGGACGACCCGGTAGACCTCCGTCGGGAAGCGGACGTTCTTCAGGGTCTTCGATTCCAGCTTCTCGAGACCGTTCGGTATCTTGTTCCGGACTTGTCCGAACACCGGGTCTGTGATGCATATCCCGCCCGGATCGGCCAGAGCTTCGATCCGGGAAGCGACATTCACCGAGTCCCCGACGACGTCGTCCCCTTCATGGACCACATCCCCCAGGTGAATTCCGATCCGAAGCCGGATCTTCGAGGCATCGGGAGCGGAGAGGTTGTGCTCGTGGAGCATCTGCTGGATCTCGATAGCGCACAGGACCCCCTGGAGGGCACTCTCGAACTCAACCAGGAACCCATCCCCCATCGATTTGACTTCACGTCCCTGATGCGACGCGAAAACGGGGCGAACGAGTCTCTGCTGCTGCGCCCGCACCCGGAGCGCCGTCGCCTCATCGTCTTGGGCGGAGGCGGTCGACCCCACCATGTCGGTGAACATGATGGCGGATAGGCGACGGACCGACGCCACGCTCCGAAACCCACATCCGTTAGATTAAGCCCTCTACTTTGGATTCGGCTAAGTCTTGGCTCGAGAGGCGGGCCCACTCGGTTCGTCTTGCGTGAGTCGCTGGCACGCTGAGTGGACACGGGGGGATTTGAACCCCCGACCTCTGCTTTGCGAAAGCAGCGATCTTCCGCTGATCTACGTGCCCTCGGCCGCGGGGCAGGATGCATCCCGTTTAAGGACTTGCGGCGGCGCGGGGCCGACCAGCTCCGCCTCCACCCCTCTCAGTGCGAATGCTTCAGGACGCGGGTGAACCGCACCAGCTCGCTCAGGTGGCCGGTGATCATCTTCCGGGCCGTCTCGTCCGTGAGCCGGCCGTGGGCGTCGAACTTCTGGGGCGCGAACGTCACGATGACCTCGGGGCGGTTGATGGGGAACATGTTGAGGAACACCATCGACTGACGAAGCTCGTACTGGGCTCGGGCCCCGCCGAGCATGCCGACGCTCGCGCTCATCAAGCCCGCGGGCTTGCCGTCCCAGGCGCTCTGGCCGTACGGGCGCGAGCCCCAGTCGATCGCGTTCTTCTCGGCGGCCGAGAGCCCGTAGTTGTGCTCGTTGAGCGCGAACAGGATCGCGTCCGCGGCGCGGGCCGCCTCCTGGAACTTGCGGACGGGGGCGGGGGCATCGTTCTCGTCGTCCTGATTGAAGACCGGGAAGCCGCGGATGTCCCCGATCTCGATCCGCGCGTCCTTCGGCGCGAGCTCGCGCGCGGCCTCGAGCAGGCTCGTCGAATAGGCGTTCTGGCGCAGGCTGCCCGGCACACCGAAGATCGTGAGCTCGTCCATGGCCGACCTCGCCGACGGAACGGCGGGGCCGCTTATGAGGCGGCGCGGAGGATCGGGGTCAGCAGCTTACGCGGACGCCATCCGCTCGGCGACCGAGTGGGACGTCGAGGAAGAGTTCGCTCCGGCCGTCGATCGGGCCGTGCCCGCCACCCCGGCGGGGTTCGTGCCCGCTCCCGGAGGAGGCGGTCGGCCCGACGGGGTCTTCGCCGACGGAGGATGGCGACGCGCGATCAGTCGATCCTCGGCCGCGTCGTACCGGAACAGTTCCGCGTACCGTCCCCAGTTCACGATGTTCTGCACGGCCTCGTCGGCCGGCGCGGTCGTGAACGAGATCAGCTGGTGGAACTGCTCGCTCGAGAGCGTGTGGTTGGGCGAGCTCTCGAGCGCCCGAACGATCGTCTTGAAGAGCGTCGTCCGGCGCAGCTCGTCGCGCAGGATTGTCTTGCGCTGGGGGATGGAGGAGTCGACGAACTGCCGCCCGAGGTCGGTGAACGTCGCCCGGCCGTCCGAGACGGTGAGGAGGTGCAGGACCTGCGCGTACTCGAGCGCGGGGAAGATCTCGTCGATCTCGAGGTCGAGGTCGTCCGCGAGGAGCGCGATGTCCTCGGATCCCTTGTGGGCCTTGAGGAGTACGAGGAGCCCCATCATCTCGGTGGGGCTCGACTTTGGAAAGGTGGTCGGCACGGAAGTTCCAGGAAGGAACGTACTCGGGCGGCTTCCTATAAGCCTTCGCCGGTGCGACCCGCGCTGCCGAGCGGTGTCTCGGGAGCGCCGGCCGGTCGACCCTCCGTGATCAGGGAATACACCCGGTCCGTGAGGTCGTAGAAGGCGCTCGACTTGCGGTCGCGCGGGCGGCTCAGTTCGACCGGGATCTCCGCGAGGACGTGGCCCGGGCGTCGGGACAGGACGACGACCCGGTCGGCGAGCTCGATCGCCTCCTCGATGTTGTGGGTGACGAGGATGACGGCCTCGGGCGGCAGGGCGGGGTCCTGCCACAGTTGCAGGATCTCATCGCGCAGGCTCTCCGCCGTGAGCGCATCGAGGGCGCTGAACGGCTCGTCCATCAGGAGGACCGCTGGTTCGACGGCGAGGGCCCGCGCGAGGCCGACCCGCTGGCGCATCCCGCCCGACAGCTCGCGGGGGAACGCCTCCTGGAAGCCGTCCAGGCCGGTGACCCCGATGTAGCGCTCGACCTGCGGCGCGATCCGCACGGGCGGCCAGCCGAGCGCCTCGAGCCCGAAGGCGACGTTCTGGGAGACCGTGAGCCACGGGAAGAGGGCGAAGCTCTGGAAGACCATCGCCATCTGCTTGCAGACCCCGTCGATCGGCTGGTCGCGGAACAGGATCCGGCCGGAGCTGGGACGGTCGAGTCCCTGGATGAGGCGCAGGAGCGTCGACTTTCCGCAGCCCGACGGGCCGACGAGCGCGAGGAAGTCCGCGTCCTTGACGTCGAACGAGACGTCCTGCATGATCGTGATCGAGCCGTGGCGCGAGGCGAAGCTCTTGTCGATGTGCTCGACCCGGATCAGCGCCACGCTGCACCCCGCGACCGCTCGGACCGGCGGCCCCGATCAGTCGTACCGGTACCGTGTCGCCGCTCGGCGGTAGAGCGGCTTCCATATGAGCTCGTTGATGGCGATGACCGTCACGACCATCGCGAGGAGCGCGGTCGCCATCAACGGATAGCCGGCCGTCCCGAGCTTGTAGCCGATGTCGATCTGCTGGCCGAGGCCGAGGACGCTCAGCGCCTTGCCGGTCCCCGAGCTCAGGTACTCGGCCACGATCAGCGTGTTCCACCCGCCCCCGAACGCCGTGATCGATCCGGTGATGAGCGCGGGAAAGATCCCCGGCAAGAGCACGCGCCGGAAGAACTTCGAACCCCGCACGCCGTACGCGCGGGCCGCTTCGGTGAGGTCCGGAGGCAGGGCCCGGATCCCCGAGAGCAGGTTGAAGAAGAGGTACCAGAGCATCCCGGTCATGAGCATCAGGATCGAGGCACCCTCGGGGCTGATGTACGGGATCAGCTGGAAGACGATCACCGGGAAGAGGGCGGTCGCGGGGAACGAGGCGATCACCTCGATGATCGGGAGTCCCACCCGGCCCGCGCGCGAGCTCCGGGCGACGTGGATCGCGAGGGGGAGGGAGATCGCGAGGCAGATCGCGTAGGCGCCGACGATGCGCGCGGTGGACGCTCCGACCGCGAACGGCACGAGGTCGATCTGCGCCCGGACCGAGGACTGGATCGGGGAGGTGTAGACCCCTACGAGCGCGACCGCGAGCGCGATCAGGAGCAGCCAGACGATGACGAGGATCGAGCCGAGGGAGACGTAGTAGATGATCGACCGGCGGCGCGGGCTCGGGGTGCGGCCGGGGCGCACGGTGAACGCGGCGAGCTGCACGAGCGGCGTCGTGACGTAGCTGACGCCCGTGCGGACGCGCTGGGTCACGTAGACCCGGGCGCGACGGAACCGGCCGGCCGCGTCGCGCTCGGGCGCCGACACCTCCGTCTCGCCCGACGGGGAAGTGTCGTAGCGGAACCGCTCGGCCCACCGGCCGAGCGGGCGCCACACGGCGAAGTCGAGGAGCGCGATCACGATCACGAGCATGACGACGCCGGCGAGGAACTTCGGGGCGTTCGCGGCGCTCGCGGCGAAGGAGAGGTAGCTCCCGATGCCCGTCAAGGCGTTCGAGGTGTTCGTCGTGAAGATCTCCGCCTCGACGAGGAAGAACCAACCCGCGGTCCAGGAGAGGACCGAGTTGTAGACCAGACGGTTGACGCACGCCGGATAGAGAACGCGTCGGAAGAGGAGCCAGCCCCGGAGCCCGAACGTATCGGCGGCCTCCTTCAGGTCGCTGGGGAGGGTCTTGAGCGATTCGTAGACGCCGAAGACCATGTTCCAGGCCATTGAGGTGAAGATCAGGAAGACGGAGGCGAAGTTCGGACCGAGGAAGCTCCCGGGCGTCGCTTGGGCGAGGATGACGACCGCGAACGGAAAGAAGCCGAGGATCGGGATCGACTGGAGGATGTCGAGGACCGGGATCATGACGCGCTCGCCGCCCCGGTGCGTGGCCGCGTAGTACCCGTACGCGAGCGAGAAGGCGAGAGAGAGGGAATAGGCGGCGAGCATGCGCAGGAAGGAATAGGAGACGTCGACGGCCGCGGTCGGCAGGTACCCCGCGATCGAGGAGAACGAGGAGGTCGAGGTCGTCGCGAGCAGTACGAAGGCGATCGTCGGGACGGCCGCGTAGATCGCGAGCGACCGGCCCGCGGACGGCATCCGGCCCACGGGTCGCACGCCGGACGCTGTGCTCTCTGGCGAAGGTGCCGGGGGGCCGCTCGCCCCGTCGGATGCCGCCCGGCTCGGCTCGGCCATCGTCCCCCCGGTGGCGGGAATCGCGCGGTGACCCTGCGTTCGTATTTGTGCGGAGTGGTCGAACCGCCGCCGGACGCCCCGGCGGGCCCGGCGCGCGGCAACGTTTATCAGCGGCCCGACGCTGACTTCGCCGTAGCCCCGTGGTGTAGTGGCCAATCATGCGAGACTCTGGATCTCGCGACGCAGGTTCGAACGCCGCGGGGGCGTGCGACCCCCCCGGCCGGAGCTCCTGCCGGGGCTACTTCGCACGCGGGCTCACTCTTCCTGTGCGGGGGTGCTCCAGCTCGGCCAAACGCTCCCGATCCGGGACGCGGGCCAGCGAGGCAGGGCTTAGGACCCTGTTGCCTAGGGCATGCGCCGGTTCAAAAGGCGGCCCGGCCCGAGCCGCCGGCCGCCGGAATCTCCGGCCCCCCGCACTCCGGCGGCCCGGCTGATCCCGCGAGCGCCGATGCGCGAGCTTCCCGTATCCCCGGCCGACGTTCTCGAACTGTCGCCCGAGGACGCGGACGCACTTCTCGACCAGCTCGAGCGAGCGGTGCCGGTGCATCCCCCGCTCGTGGAGATCCCCGCCGGTCGGGCCGAACGCGCGGTCGTCTTCGGCGATACGCACGGGGACTGGCGTTCGACCGCGGCGGCCGTCGAGCTGTTCGACGCTCCCGGCGGGACACAGATCCTTGTCGGACTCGGGGATTACGTCGACCGGGCGATCGACGATTGTCCCGAGGGTTCGGTCGCGAACGCGATCTACCTGCTCTCCCTCGCGGCGACGTTCCCCGAACGGGTGCTGCTCCTCCAGGGGAACCACGAGACCGTGCGCACGGTCCCGCCGCTCCCTCACACGCTGCCCGAGGAGGTCGACGCGCTCTGGGGGCCCGACGCGTCGCGCTACGATCGCCTCGTCGGCCTGCTCGAGCGCGGTCCGCTCGCGGCGACGACCCCGAGCGGCGTGTATCTCGCCCACGCCGGATTCCCCCGCCAGCTCTATTCACCCTGGACCCGGACGTTCTCGCACCTCGATGTCGAGGGCGTGTGCGAGGTCGTCTGGGCGGAATGCGATCTCGCCCGGTCCCGTCGCGGCGGCGCGCCCGTCTGGGGCGCTCGGGACCTCGACCGCTTCTTCGAGGCGAGCGGACTCTCGCTCCTGCTGCGCGGACACGACCCCGATCTGTGCGGCCGCCCGCTCTACGCCGGGCGCTGCCTCACGCTCCACACGACCCGGCTCTACGAGACCTACGGCGGGGTGGTCGCGGCGCTCGTGCCACTCGGCCCTCGCCTCACCTCGGTGGCGGAGCTCCAGTTGCGACATCTCCCGACCGAGGGCCGCACGTTTCCGACCCCCTGACGGCCGTTGCTGAACCGCTCGAGAGGGCCGGGCTCGGGTCTACGTCTGAGCGAAGAGATCGCGTTCCAATCGACGAGTCTCGTCAGCGTCGTCGGCGCGCGCGAAACGTTCGAGCCGGGTCCGATTGATCTCGAGGAACGCGGCGCCTCCGGCAAAGCCACCGAGCAGATCGGCGGCCTCGGACGGGCGGCCGAGGACGTAGAGCGCGGCACCGAGCGCCTCGACCGTGTTGAGTTCGCCGATCCGGCCAAAGTGCTGGGGATTGCCGGCGACCAGGAACGGGAGGCGCCGTCGCACCGCGCGCCGCCGGCTGGCGGCGGCCGGCAGACGGCCCGACGCGCTCAGCCGGTTCCAGGAGCAGTCGATGACCAGGAGGCCGCCGCGTTCGGCCGTGCCTCGGTCGGCGCGCGAGAGCGGATCGCTTGCGTACGGGTCGAGCACGATCGGCCCCCAGCTCGCGTCCGCGTTCGCCGGTTCCGAGCGGGCGAGTCCGAGCCGCAGCAGGCGTCGCCCGGTGCACGCTCGGGGGTGATCGTCCCCGACGATCCGGATCCAGCGACGGATCGCCGGCCTACGCCGGGGGCTGGGCGTACTCGCGGAAGATCGCATGCAGGTCGCGCGTGAGGCGGAGCGCTTCCTCCCTCGGCCGCTGCCAGAGGTTCCGACCGAAGATGATGCCGGTGGCCCCGGCGTCCAGCGAGGAGCGTACCTTCGTGAGCAGGTCCGTGTCGTCGACCTTCTCGCCGCCCGAGACGAGGACGAGCGCCCGGCCGGCGCTCTCCACGACCTTGCGGAACGCGGCGTCGTGCGAAAGGTGGAGCGTCGGGTAGGGGGCCGGACTGTCGGCGTCCTTGTCGGACGGGACCGGGTAGTTCAGCTTCACGATGTCCGCCCCGAGCTCGAGGGCGACGCGCGCGGCGTAGTCGACGGCGTAGAGGCTCTCGCGCCCGCCTTTCTTCGCGACCGCGTCCCCCCGAGGGTACGCCCAGACGATCACCGGCATGCCGTACCGGTCCGCTTCCGCGCGCACCTGCTGGAACTGGAGGAAGTCGCGGTCCTGGGAAGGCGAGCCGACGTAGAGCGTGTAGCCCACGGCGTCGGCGCCGAGCCGCACCGCGTCCTCCACGCTCCCGGTGAGCCCGCTGAACGCCTGCGCGTCGGACGGGATCCCGGTCTTGCCATTGATCTTGAGGATGAGCGGGACCTCGCCCGCGAATTCGGCGTAGTACTTCTCGGCGAGGCCGATGTGGAGCGCGATCGCGCTGAATTTCCCGTCGCGGGCGAGCTCGTACTGGTACTGGGGGTCGAGCGAGGCCGGGTTCGCGAAGAAGTCGACCGGCCCGTGCTCGAGCCCCTGGTCGATCGGCAGGACGAGGAGCGTCCCCCCGCCCGGCCCGTGGTCGTAGAGGAGGTGCTTGAGGCGCGTCGTCTTGCCCGGGGACAGACCCAGCCGGCTGAGGGCGGGACGCGGATACCGCGGCACGATCGCTCGGACCTCGGCCGCGGCACCGATGGGCGCGATTTAACGCTTCGTTCAGGGCGAGCGGACCACCCTCCGGGAGGGCGGGCGGCTTTATCCGTCAGGAGACCCGTGGACCCCTCCTCGTTGCAGGACTTGGAACCGCGATGCGAACCCAGGTGATCATCGTCGCGACGCTGCTCCTCAACGCGGCGCTCTTCGTCGCGAACCTCGCCGTGGCGATCGTCTCCGGCAGCCGAACGGTCCTCGCCCAGGCGATCTACACCGTCACGGACCTGGTCGGGAGCGCCCTCCTCCTCTGGGGGCTCCACGTCTCCCGCCGGCCAGCGAGCTACGTCTATCCGTTCGGCCGGGGAAAGGAGCGGTTCTTCTGGGCGTTCGTTTCGATCCTGGTCACCTTCACGATCGCCGGGATCGTGGCGCTCGTGACGGGCTTCGAGCAGGCGATCAGCCCGGCCCCGATCCGCCACGTGGAGGACGGCCTGCTCGTGATCGCGGCGTCGCTGGCGGTGAGCCTCGGCGGGATCTGGATCACGCTCCGGGAGCTCCGGGTCGCCCGCCAGACGCTGCAGGCGCTGCTCGAGTCCGCGAACCAGGGGCTCAAGTCGATCTTCTACCAGGACCTCGTGACGATCGTCGGCTGCGTCGTCGCGTTCGGCGGGCTCCTCGTGGTCTACCGGACGGGGGACTTCTGGGTCGACGGCCTCACCGCCGCCGTCGAGGGGATCCTGCTCGTGGGCACCGGTTTCCTCCTCACGGCGGAGAGCCGCGAGTACCTGATCGGCCGCGCGCTCGACCCACAGGTCGCCCGGGCGCTCCTCGGCGTGATCGAGCGGGACGCCCGCGTCGGCCGGGTGCGCAGCCTGCAATCGATGCTCCTCGGCCCGGACGACGCGCTCCTCGCGTTGCGCATCAACTTCCACGACGATCTCACGACCGATCAGATCGAGCGCGCGATCGACGAGATCACGTCCTCGCTGAAGACGTCGTACCCGGTCCTCCGGCACATCGTCATCGAGCCGGAGTCGTGACCGTCGCGACCGCCACGGACGCGAGCTCGCGGTGCCGGGCGATCGTGAGCAGGACGAGCGCGGTCGCGACCGTCCCGAAGAAGAGGTAGAGCCCCGGCCGACCGAGGAGGTCGTAGAGCCCGGTCGACGCGAGCAGGCCGAGCAGCATCCCGAGGGAGATCGTCAACGAGTAGATCGCCATCGTCGTGGCCCGGCCGACCTCGCTCGAGAGATCGGCGAGCGCCGCGAGGGCGGCGGGGCCGTACGCCAGCGCGGCGAGGACGCTCAGGCCGAGGCCGGCCAGGAGCGGGACCTGAGGCCCGTAGGCGACGAGCAGGGAGGCGAACAGCATCACGGAGACGAAGCCGGTCGCCCCCACCGTCATCATCCGCATCCGTCCGACGCGATCGGACAGGCGCCCGAAGAGCGGCTGGCTCACGATGAGCACCGCCCCCCCGGCGGCGATCCCGAGGGCGAGGTACACCGGCGAGATCCCGATCCCCGTCGCCGACGTCGCGAGGAAGACGAGCGCGGTCCCGATGAGCATGTAGATCACGAGCCACGGTAGCGTGACGAGGAGCACGCTCCGTCGGAACGCGGGGCGGACCACTCCGGCGAACGAGAAGAGGCGGGCCGGCACCTGGCGGGGAAGACCCCGTGTGAGGAGGTAGGCGAACAGCAGGCCGAGGCCGAGCGACGCCGAACCGACCCAGAAGACCACCCCGAGCGATCGGTTGGGGAGCACGCCGAGGATGCCGAACCCGAACGCGAATCCCGAGATCCACCCGAACAGGTTCATCGCGTCGAAGCGCCCCATCTCGAACCCGACCTCGTCCGAACGCGAGCGCGAGGCGACGATCGCGAGGCTCGGCGCCAGGATCGCCCCGCTCGCGATGCCGAACAGGAAGTTGAGGGCGGCGAGCGCGACGGACGAGCGCGTGGTCGCCACGACGGCGAGGAGGACCGCCGCGCTGCCCATGCCCGCGAAAAGGACCGGGAACCGGCCGAACCGGTCAGCCGCCGCGCCCGACAGCAGCACCGTCGAGAACTCCCCGACCGAGGCCATCGCGCTGACGAACCCCGCCTCGCCCACGTCGGACTGCCCGAGGTTCGTCGAGCGCAGGAGGATGTAGCTCGCGAAGACGGCGATCGTGATGCCGAACGCGAACCGGACGAAGAACGTCGCGCCGAAGACGGCGAGCAGCGGCCGGGCATGCTCGTCGGTCGGGCGGGCGGCGGGCGGGGTCGCCACGGACCTACGTCGAGGGCGGCGCCGGCGCCCGCTCGATGAGCTCGATCCAGATGTCGTTCGGGTCGAGGATGAACGCGATGCGCGACGTGCTGCCCGCGAGCCGGAACGGCTCCTTCGCGACGCGGACGTTCTTCGCGCGGAGCTTGAGCAGCAGCCGGTCGAGCTCGGGCACCTCGAAGGCGAGGTGGTCGAGCTGCTCGCCCGCGTCGAGCGAATCCTTGCCGTCCCAGTGGGTCAGCTCGATCCGGGCGCCGCTCGCCGGGTCCCGGACGAACGCGATCTCCGCATGGTTCTCGGGGATCGTCCGGCGACGTTCGAACTCGAGCCCCAGCACCTCGGTGTAGAACGCGAGGCTCTCGTCCATGTGGCCGACGGTGATCGAGGTGTGGAGGAACTTCATCGTACCACGGGAGTGAGAGCGGGCCGGGGTGGTAAACCTTCGGTTGCACCGTCAGGGATGGCCGAAGACGACCCGGAGCGGGGTCGACCCGGGCGCCCAGTCCCGCTCGACCCGGACGAATCCGACGCGCTCGAACTGGACGATCGTGCCGGGCGCCGCCTGGGCGAGCGCTGCCTCCGCGAGGCCGCTCGTGTGGGTCCCGTCGATCCCGAGGAGGTCGACCGGCACGGCCGCCGCCGCGCCCACCCACTGGAGGCGCGGCAGCCGCTGGTTCGGCCGGCTCGTGAAGGTCGCGGGGACGGTCCCGCCGACCCCGGGGATCTCCGTCGGCAACCGGACGTTCGCGAGGTCCTTGAGCCGGATCTCCCCTCCGGCGTGGGCCGCCAGGTCCCGGTGGGCGAGGTAGAACTCCGGTCCGGCCCGCACCGGGCGGGTCCCCATCTCGGGCCGGTCCGGATGGTTCGCGAGCGACACCTCGGAGAGATCGAACGGGTATCCCTCGACCCGGAGTCGCACCGGCTCGGCGACGAACGCCCGTCGCACGGTCGTGGCATCGATCCGCTGGCGGTTCTCGGCGTAGAGCGTCTCGGCCGGCACCTCGATGTCCGCCAGCGAGAGGCCGAACGACAGCGTGAACGTCCGCAGTGCGTCCATCGAGATCCCCCGCCGATCGAGCGAACGGAGCGACCAGGTCCGGGGGTCGGCCCAGCCGTCGTAGACGCCCGACTTCACCTCGGCGTAGGATTTGCTCTTCGCGACCTTCGCCTCGCGGATCCGCAGGATCCCCCAGTGGAGGAACGGGGGCCCGCGGATCCCGAGCAGGTCCCAGATGAACCGCTGCATCCGGTCCTCCATGACGAGGTCCTTGCCGCGCAGCACGTGGGTCACGCCGAGCTCGACGTCGTCGACCGCCCAGGAGAACTCGAGCAGCGGCCAGACCCGGTACTTGTGGCCGACCCGCGGGTGATCGAGGTCGCTGATCCGGAACAGTACCCGGTCGCGGAACGCCGGGTCGGGATCCTGGAGGCTCGTGCGCAGGCGCAGGACCGCCTCGCCGGGCGAGTACGCATTGCCGAGCATCTTCTCCCACTCGGTGAGCGTCTCGGCGGGCGTCTGGTCGCGCTCGGGGCAGGCACGGCCGAGCCGGCGGTTCTCGCGCAGGAGCTCGGGCGGGCAGCGGCAGACGTAGGCGCCGCCCTTCTCGATGACGCGCACCGCCCACGGGTAGTGGTGGGCGATGCGGTCCGACTTGTAGAGCA
>JASHUJ010000062.1 GCA_030040035.1 Thermoplasmata archaeon | reverse complement strand
TGCGACCCCGATGGGCCCGCGCCGGCGGGTGTGACTATCGTCGGGCCCAACGAGTCCGGGAGGTGGAGCCGCTCGAGCATCGAGTGGAATTCGGGGTCCGTGCGGATCGGGTCGAAGGCCATGAGCTGGTAATCGAACCAGAGAGCACGCATCCCGTCGCGATAATCCCGATCGAGCCAGACGAACGCGTGGTTCCGGTCGCCGATCGCCGCGTAAAGGGCCGCGATGCGGGAAGCGTTCACGTACATTCCGTGCGACGGCGCCAGCGTTTCCGCGATGAGTCGCTGGGCCTCGGCCGGCTCACCGAGACGGGCCCAGAGGACGGCCCGGTTCATCCGGTCGTAGTCGCTCACGTCGCCGGCGGAGAGTTCCGCCTCCTTGCGGGCGTCGAGCCAACGTCCGGCTCGCGCATAGATCGTGCCGAGATCGATGTGCGGGCCGGGGTCCCTCGGGCTTCGGTCCCGCTCCTCTTCGGCGGCCGACAGCGCCGCGTCCAGCTCGCCCGCCGCAAAGTGGGCGTCCATGAGCCGGACCCTGGGGAGCGACCAGAGGGGATCGAGCTCGATCGTCCGCCGCAGTTGATCGGCCGCCTCGTCGAATCGCTGGAGGCTCGCGAGCAACGTGGCATACCAGAAGCGGGCGCTCGCGTTGCTCGGATTGATCGAAATCGCCCACTTGAATTCGCGTTCGGACGTCGTCCAGTCCTGGGACTGCTGCAGCGCGAGGTTCCCCTTCGCCGTATGGGCCTCCGACGAGTTGGGATCCAATTCGAGCGCCCTCGCGACGAGTCCCTTCGCGCGCGGGAACGCGTCGGCGGGCGGGATCGTCTCTCCGGCGAGGAGCACGTAGATGTTCGCGAGTGCGGAATACGGCGGCGGGTACTCCGGGTCGAGCCGGATCGCCTCCTCGAAGTACTTGATCGAGTCGCGATACCCCTCGTACGTCGCTTGGTGGGCCGCGCTGATCCCCTTCAGGTAGCGCTCGTATGCCTCCAGATTGGAAGGGGCGTTCCGACGGAGCGTGGCCCGGTCGGGGTCGAGGAGTTCGAGGCGAAGGGCGAGGGCCGTCCGCTCGGCGATCTCGGTCTGGACCGCGAAGAGGTCCGAAAGGTCCCGATCGTACGAGTCGGCCCAGATCGGCTCTTGCGTCGCCGAGTCGATCAGCTGGAGCGAGATCCGGAGCCGTCCGCCGGCTTTGCGTACGCTTCCTTCCAGGACCGAGCCAACGTCGAGCTCCGCGCCGATCTCGGTCACGGATTTCTCGGCGAGCTTGAAGCCGCTGACGGAGGAGCGGGCGATGACCCGAAGGTCGCGGATCTTCGAGAGCGTGGTGATCAGCTCCTCCGTCAGGCCGTCCGCGAGGTAGGCGTCCGAGGGATCCGGGCTGATGTTCCGGAGCGGAAGGACCGCGACGCGCGTGCGTGAAGCCTCTCCCGAGGGCGCCCCCGGCGCGTCCCACGGGAGCGTGACCCGGTAGAGATCGAGCGGGAACCGGACGTTCTTCAGCTTCTTGGGCGCGAGCTTCTCGATCGTGTTCGGGATCTTGTTGCGGACCTGCGCATACACCTGGTCGGAGATGCAGATCCCTCCCGCCCGAGCCGCGGTCTCGATGCGCGCGGCGAGATTGACGGTGTCGCCGAAGATGTCGCGGCCCCGTTCCTCGACATCGCCGATGTGCACGCCGATGCGCAGCGAGATGGGCGGGCCGTTCGACACTTCGTTCCGCTCGTGGAGGCGTCGATGGATGTCGACCGCGCATTGGACCGCGTGGAGGGCGCTGTCGAATTCCACGAGGAAACCGTCCCCGGTCGACTTGACCTCCCGGCCGTGATCGGCCTCGATCACGGGTCGAACGAGCTCCTCCTGCTCGTGCAGGAGCTTCAGGGCGGTCGCTTCGTCCGCCTGTGCGGCCGCGGTGAACCCCACCATGTCGGTGAACATCACTGCGGCGAGCCGACGAGTCCCGTCCACGCCGCGGCATGGCTGTCCTTTAAATTAATTCCGCCGCGGGCGCGATGGGGCCGTCCGCCGGGGAGGCCCCCACCCTGTATGTGTTCCCGGTCGCCGATGAGACGTCGGCCGTCCCCACTCGGGTGGGCTTCCAAACGCGGTGCCCGAACGAAGTTATACGACGGTGCCCTGGGTCGTCTCGGGAGCCTGAGTGTCATGCGGGATCGAGCCCTGCCCGAAGCGGGACGTGTCCGGATCGAGACGACCCTCGCGCTGGGGATCGGCGTTGCGCTGGTGTTGACGCTGTTCATACCGGGAGGCGCGATCGCCGTCTCGTTTCCGAGCCACAGCCTATCGGTCGGCCCGATCGAGTCGGCACGATCCACCAGCTCGCTGCAGGCCCAGATCGACTCCGCGGCACCCGGCGCCACCGTCTACTTCGGAGCCGGCACTTGGGTCGGTCAGCTTTGGATCAACCGGAGCGTGGAGATCGTCGGGGCGGGCGTCAACAAGACGATCCTACAGTCGCCCGCGGCGATGGTCCCGGACGCTCTCGACAACGTCTTCGAGGTCGAGATCGGCCACCACGCCTCGGTCTCGATCACCCGCTTGACCGTTCGCGTGACGGAGCAGTGCATGCTCGCCAACAGCATCGGGGTCGCGACCGGGGGCGGCATCGGGGTACGCGACAATGCGACACTTGACCTCTGGTCGGTGAATCTGGTCGCCTACGGTTCCTATCCGGATCTGAACCAACCGTGCACGACGGGCGAAGGGAACGCGGGTATGCTGTCGTTCGGTCGTGCCGTCTCCATCGGTCTCGACGACCCTCCGGGCGTTGGCACGGCGGTCCAGGTCGAGGGGCACGGATCGATCGAGCGTGTCCACACCACGGGGTTCGACATCTTTTCGATCTCGGTCGGGGGCGTTCGGGGACCGAGCCACAGCACCGCGTCGATCCTCGACAACGTCGTCACCGTCGGTCCGGGGCCCTACACCGCCGCCTACGGGATCGTCGCCTACGGAGTCTCCGTGATC
>JASHUJ010000061.1 GCA_030040035.1 Thermoplasmata archaeon | reverse complement strand
TCGGGACGTTCGGCGGATCCGGGATCGGCTCGGCCGTCGAAGACGGTGCGGGGAGCGTCTCGACAAGCGGAATGGAGAGTTCTGCGGGATCCGGTGGCGGGAATGAGATGGGCGGAGTATCGGTGGGCGAGGGACCCGGATCGGCCGCGGGCGCTCCGTCGAGCGACTCCGCCGGTGAGGTTGCGACCGCGTCGAAGGGCTCGGGCGGAATCCCCTCCGCGGCCACGGTCCGCGACTCATGGGCGGGAGCCCGAGGTTCGCTTCCCTCCACCTGGCTCGGGGCAGCGGATCCGCTCTCCGTGCGTTCCGGATCGCTCGGGGGAGCTGGCAGAGGTTCAGATGCCGCCGGCACCGTCGAGCCGGTTTCGAGGGAGGCCCCCGGACGTGCCTCCGGGTTCGTGGATCCGGCAGCCGAGGACGCGGCGAGGATCCCCGCCAGCACTTCCGAGATCAGGGATCCGCTCATCTCGGACATGAGCCCGCTCTTCGGATCAATGCTCGGATCTGCTGCGGGGCCCGGTGTCGACCCCGCTTCGGACGCCGGGGCGGCCGCCGCCGCCTCGGATGGGGTGGTCTCGACCACGGGGGCTACGGCCCCCTCGAGGCCCTCTGCCCCGGCCGGGCTACCGGCAACGGCCGCGGGAGTCTCGCTGGCCACAGGAGCGACCTCGGAAGACATCGGGGCCGCGGGGGCCACTCCGGGAATCGACTCGGGCGCGATGGGTGGCGGGCTGTCGGACTCTGTCGTCATCGTTCCAGCAGTCGGAGCAGCGGGCGGTGGAGCCAGGTCGCCTTCGAGGCGAACCTCCGGGGTGATCGCGGGCGAGATCTCCGGTGCTGCCGAACTGGCCGAGAAGACGGTCGACGGATCGACCTCCGCGGAGGACTCCGGTCCCGACGCGTCGATATTGACGGCGGACGCGGGGGCGCTCCCCGTCTCGGTCGAAAGGATTGGCTCGGACGACGCAGCGATGGCGGGGACGCCCATCACCGGTGCGACGGCTTCGGCAGGGACCGGGGTGGTCCCGGACGCGGGTTCGACGGCAAGCACCGGCCCTCCTGAATTCCCGTCGGGAGTCGGCGCGGAACCTACCGACTCGAGTCCCACGGTGGGGGCGGCCGGGCCGCTGGGGGCCGACGGCGGAGCGGCTGTCGTGGGCGCCTCGTCGGGTCGCGAACGGCGCCGACGGGCGACGACGAAGATGAGCAGGAACGCGACGACCACGGCGGCGATCAGGGCCCAGAGCCAGCCCCCGAGTCCGGCCGAAGCGACGCTCGGCGTCACGATCGTGTACGTGGCGGTCGCGGTGGCCCCACCGGCGTCGGAAGCGCGCACCGTCGAGCCCGAAAGCCCGTTCGGCACCTGGAACGTGCAATTGAACGCTCCCGCGCCGTTCGTGGTCAAGGAACCGCTGAGACAGCTCGTGATCGACTGACCGTCGAATACGAGCGAAGCCAGCGGAGCGGAGACCGAGAAACCCGTACCCTCCACGGTCACCGTGTTCCCAGCCCGCCCGTTGCTGGGACTGACGGTGATGGCGGGCGTCGTGACCGTGAACGAGAACGCTTCGGACGTACCGGAGGACGTGCGGTCGGTGCCGACGATCGGGTACGCCCCCGCCCCCACGGACGGCACGGCGAACGAGCACGCGAACTCGCCGCTCGCGTCCGTGGTGATCTGGGTGCCGGAGAACGTCCCGACACTGCACCCTGTGGGGGTGAGCAAGCTGGATCCGAAGGCGACCGTTACGGCGGCCGACGCGCTGAAACCGCTCCCGGTAACGACGTACGTCGCGCCGACCGGCCCCTGCCCGGTGGCCACCGCGAGTGCTGGCTCGGCGACGGAAACCGCGGAGGAGGGGACGGAGGTCGCGGATTCCGCGACCGAGGCCGAGTCGGTGACGACGATCTCGAAGGCGAACGTCGAGCCCGGCGCCAAGGCATCGGCCGCGACCGTGCACTGGACGGTCGACCCCGCGGCCCCGCCCTGACCGCTCGCGGAGGACCCGCACGCGGACGCCGGCGCGTAGCTCCCTCCGTTCGTCGAGACCCACCACTGCCAGGCGTAGGTCGGCGTCCCGCTCGAGGGCAGGGTAGCGGTCACCGTGAGGGATTCGGAGAGGGTCAACGTGGAGGCGCTGAGCGTCGGGACGCTCGCCGCGGCGAGCGCCGAGCTGACGGTCACCAGGATCGAGGCCGAGGAGGTCTCGGATTCGGCGCCGGCCGCCGAGCCGTCCTTCACCTCGAGCTCGAACGAGTACGTCGCGCCCGGAGTGAGGGTGCCGCCGGCGATGCTGCAGGTCTCTGTCGCTCCGGTCGAAGCCCCCGTGCCGCTGTTGGTCGCGCACTCGGTCGCCGCGACCGCGGCCGCCCCGTTGATCGAGACCCACCACTGCCAGGCGTACGGGGCGGTGCCGGAGGCGGGGATCGTGGCGGAGACCGTCTCGACCTGGTCGGCGTCCAGGGCTCCGGCGCTCACGACCGGAGCGGCCGGAGCCACGAGGGCCGAGCTGACGGCGACGGTCGACGAGGCGGCGGAGTCGATGCTCTCGGGGGTGGTCGCGCTGTCGGTGACCTTGAGCTCGAAAGCGTAGTGGGCGCCGGCGGCGAGCACGTTCGCGGCGATCGCGCAGGTCTCGCTCGCCCCGGCGCTGGCCCCCGCGCCCGCATCGATCGCGCACTGGGACGCGGCGGCATACGCGGCGCCGTTGACCGAGGCCAGCCACTGCCAACTGTACGACGCCGTCCCGGTCGAGGGGATCGACGCGGTCACCGTGAGGGCTTGATC
>JASHUJ010000060.1 GCA_030040035.1 Thermoplasmata archaeon | reverse complement strand
AGGTCCGCGCACTTGAGGTAGTAGTCGATGATCACCGTCGCGGGGAAGGCCGCGATGCCGGTCACGCCGAACGCGCAGTACAGGAGGAGCGTGTCGAACGGGTCCTTCGTGAACGCCGGCGAGGCCGTGTAGCCGGTCCAGCCGTAGAAGATCGTCACGGCTCCGGCGAGGAGAGCGATGAGGCCCACGTACTGCATCTTGATCGAGAGGTGGGCGGAGATCGCGTAGGAGATCAGGACGACCCCGAACAGGAGCAGCGGATCGAAGAAGAAGATGTTGTAGCCGCCGAGTCCGTCCGAGGCCAGGAACGGCCATGTCATCTCTCCCCAGAGCGCCAACCCGAAGATGGCGACCCCGACCATCCCGAGGGGCACGGACAGTCCCTTGAGGACGCCGCGCACTCCCTTCGGGTCGTTCTGCCGGATCGAGTACCAGACGAGCACCCCCGCGTAGGCGAACAGCACCGCCACCGTCGCAATGAGGACCTCGATCAGGGCGAGGTTGTCGATGAAGACCGTGAACGCCATCGTCAGACCTCCTCGGATCGCCCGGTCGCTATCGCCGTCGCCGGGCCGGCGTGTTCGTCGGATCGCGCTGTCTCCAGGCTCTCGGTCGCGTCCATCGCGTCACCTTGATCGCCGACCGGGCGACCGGGTATATCCACGGTCCATGAAGTCGAATTGACCCGGCGGGGACGCGGAGGCGAGGGCGTGGACGGCTCAGCCCGCGGGCCGAGGGCCGGGCTCGCGCAGCGGCAGGCGCACGAGGAAGCTCGCGCCCGAACCCGGCAGGTTCCGCGCGACGATCGAACCGTGGTGGGACTGGACGATCCCGTGGCAGACGGCGAGACCGAGGCCCGTGCCCTGGCCCTCGGGCTTGGTCGTGAAGAACGGCTCGAAGACATGACCGAGCGCCTCGGGCGAGATCCCCGGGCCGTGATCCGTCACCTCGAGCTCGGCGACGCGGCCGCCCGCCCGGACCTCGACGCGGACCTTGCCCTTCCCTCCCATCGCGTCGTAGGCGTTGTTGAGCAGGTTGGTCACGACCTGGACGAGCTGGCCCCGATCCCCGGCTACCGTCGCTCCTCCGGGCGGATACACCTCCTCGATCTCCACGTCCGGGGATTGCTTGCCCCGCACGAAGCCGATCGATTCGCGCGCGACGGCGACGAGATCCACGTCCGCGATCCGCGGCTCTTCCCGGCGGGCGAAGTCGAGGAGGCTCCGCACGATGCGCGCGGCGACCTCGACCTGCTGGCTCAGCGTCTCGAGCCGACCCTGGAGCTCGGGGTCCTGCGTGCGGCGGCGCAGGCTCTCGGCGATCAGCATCACGTTCGCGAGCGGCGTGTTGATTTCGTGGGCCACCCCGGCGGCGAGCTGGCCCACCGAGGCGAGGCGGTCGGAGTGCGCGGCGCGCATCTCCCAATTGCGCTGCTCGGAGCGATCCACCGCGACGCCGATGTAATGGGTGATCTCGCCCCGGGCGTCCCGGATCGCGGTGATGCTGAGGAGGACCGGTCGCTCGACTCCGTTGCGGTCCCGGTTCAGCAGCTCCCCGGCCCAGTAGCCGCGCGCCGGGTCCGTGAGGTCCGCCCACATCTGCTCGTACACCTCCCGCGGGGTGTAGCGGCTGCGCACGAGGTTCGGCTTCCGCCCGACGCACTCCTCGCGCGAGTAGCCGTAGATGCGCTCGAACGCCGGGTTGACGTCGATCATCACCCCGTGCGCGTCGGTGAGCTGGATCGCGTTGGTCGAGCTGCGGAACGAGGCGTAGAAGAGGCGCGCCCGAGCCTCCTCCTCCACGCGATCCGTGATGTCGCGCACCATCAGCAGCACGCGCGCCGCTCCCCCGGGGGGGCCCGGCAGGGCCCGCACATCGACGTCGAGGTAGACGCCCCCGGGCCGGTTCCGGTGAAGGGCCCGCACCGATCGGAAGGAGGCGACCTCGCCCGAGGCGAGCGCCGCATCCACCGCGGCGCGGATCGGGGCGGACCAGGTCCCATCCGCCTCCAGGATCTCGTGCACGTCGTGCCCGATCATCGCCGCGTCGCGGCCGGTGGTCGCGAAGTACGCTGGATTGGCCCAAAGGAACGTACCGGGGGCCTCGACCAGCGCGATCCCGATCGGCGCCGCATCGATCAGCCGGGTCGCGAGCTCGGTCGGCAGCGCAGGGGCGGTCATCGGGTCCCGGGCGACGAGGCCGAGCTCGCGACCTTTCAAGTGGTTGCTGGAGCCGGGCGACGCGGCGGGTCCCTCGCGAGCCACGTTCGCGGCTCGTCAACTCCAGTTGACGCGCGGCATATGGGACTCGCCCCCGTCGCCTGGCGGGATGGCCGAGCCTTCGATCGTCGTGGTCGGCGAAACGCCCAGCCTCGGTCGGGCGTTGGTCGACCTCCTCGAGGCCGACGGGCTCTCCGTCCAGTACCGACCTCACCTCGAGAGCGCCGGCGTGCCCGGGTCCGGCCCCGCGCCCGTGATCGTCGTCGCGTCGAACACACCGTACTGCGCGACCGCCCGGCGGTGGCTCGACGGAGAGCTCGGGTCGAGCCGCCTGGTCGTGGTCGGCTCGCGAGACCCGCGCGTGGCGCCCGGGTCCGGAATCCACCGGGTGTCGCTCCCGCTGCGGGCGGCGCCGTTCCTTCAGACGGTCCGCGGGCTCCTGTCGGGGAAGGGCCCGGCACCGGGCTGACGACTCGGGCGCGCGTCGATCGGGACTGGCGCTCCGGGCCGGGGTCGCGCTAGCCGCCGGCGTGGTCGACCACGCCGACCGGCGGGTGCGCGGGATCGCCGTCCGGGAACCAGGACGGCGGCTCCACGATCGGGATGTCGATGCGGGTCGACTCCCCGAGCGGCGCTTCCGCGATCGGGAACCCGCAGTTCCGGAAGACCTCGAGCATCGGATCGTTGGTCGTCTGCACGAGGGCGAAGAACCGTCGGATCCCGTGGCCCCGAGCCACGGCCGCGAGCCGGTGGAGGAGGAGCGTGGCGAGACCCCGGCCCTGAAAGTCGTCCCGGATCAGGAAGGCGACCTCCGCGAGCAGCGGGTCGCCGCCCTCGACGGCGTATTCCGCATGGGCGACCAGGCGACGCCCGTCGGGCGGATGGGCGAAGACGACGAGCGAGAGCCGCTCCGGACCGGCGCGGTGGGTCCCTTCGAGGAGCTCTTCGACGACGCGGTCGCGGGGCAGCGGAAGGAAGTAACGCGCCTCGATCGATTCGTCCGAGACATGGCCCACGAACTCTTCGACCGCCTCCCGGTCGGACGGCGCGACCGGTCGGATCCAGACGGGTTGGCCGTCGCGAAGGGTCGCTGGGCCCTCCGGTTCCGGATCGTCCACGTTCCACGCGCCGGTGGGAGGGATCATAGATCCTGCCAGCCACGGGCTGGACGGCGCGCCACTTCAACTGCCGGTCAACCCGGCTTGACGCTCCCTACGTCGCCGTCCGGTTCCGTCGGAGGGTCCCACGGATGGGACGGCGCGGCGTTCGCCGCTTCCAGCGAGCGCCGCGTGTACTGGTCGAGGCGACGGGCCTGCGTCCCCTCGAGGCTCAATGCGGCCCATCCCCAGTGGATCGCCAGGCGGTCTCCGACGGCGACCTCCGGGAGCATCCGCGGGTCGTACGCCACGTGGCGGGACCGAGGCGAGCCGAGGGCGAGCGAACCCGAGCGCACCTCGACGAACGGCTGGGCGACGAGCAACTGACCGGAGGAGATCTCCCGGACGTCAGCGCCGGCGGGCCGGCACGCTTCGAGGTTCGCGAGGGTCGTCGGGACGTGACCGGTCACCGCCCCGACCCCTACGAACGCGACGTGAAAGACGTGGTGCGGGATCGGACGCTCGGGCAGGTTCCGCTCGAGCTCCCGCGCGACGAACGGCGGAAGGCCGCGACGGCTCAGAGATCCGAGAATGGTCCGAAAGTCGTCCCGATCGAACGCGTCAAGCAGCGCGTTGCCGATCCAGTACGCCTCGACGACCTCGTGGTCGAACGGGTCGAGCCCGTGCTTCCGCCCGATCGCCTCGAGGTAGGGAAAGAGCGCCTCGAAGCGGGAGAGCGCCGTCTCAGCGGCCGCCCGCCCCTGGCCCTCGACGATCGCGCGGTAGAGCACCGGTTCGGCGTCGGACGGGCCGCAGTACTGGAGTCGGTTCGTGGCGAGGCTGAACCGGGCGGCGAGCTGGAAGCCGTCCATCTCACGCGGACGGCTCGAGGGGACGCGGACGCCGATCGCGGACCCGCTGGACGAGCCCGCGCCAGGGCGCGGGGCCGATCGCGGCCAGGACCCCGAACGCGACCGCGACGGTGCCGGCCACCGACGCGGCGAGCACGATCTCGCCTCGCAGCCCGACGGAGAGGAGCCAGGTCACGGGGTACCCGACCACGAGGACCGCGGTGGCGACGCTCAGGTCGATGCGGGCGAGCCC
>JASHUJ010000059.1 GCA_030040035.1 Thermoplasmata archaeon | reverse complement strand
TCCTCGATCGCCCGGTACATCACATCGGCCCGGAAGATCCGCACGCCGCTCGGGTCGGCTTCGGCGACCGCGTCCGGGAGCACCGGTACCCCGAAGGCGATCACCGCGCGGTGGGTCGGGTCCCGCATGCTGGCCATCCGCACGATCGAGGCGCGACCCACCGGTCCGACGGCGGCCTCGTGGACGGGGATCTGCTTCTCCCGGCACTCGAACGCGAGCGCTTCGAGCCCGCCGAGCGTATCCGCGAAGATCGCGACGCCGCTCAGCGCGACTTCGGTGACGGGTTGGCTCTCGAGCGCGAGCTCCGCGATCACGCGCGTCCGCTCCTCCTCGGAATGGACGACCTTCAGGAGCCCACCGGGCATCGCGTCCTCGACGCCGGGCGCCGAGAGGTAGACCCCGGCCGCGGCCTTCACTTCGGGGAGCGACTCGAGCCGGACGTGCTTCGAGCTCCCGCTCTTCAGCGGGACGGGACGGTAGATGCCGCGGATGTGCGAGGCGAACGGCTCGGTGCGACCGGTCGCGACGATCTCGTCCCCGACGACCAGGCGCCCACGGTAGACGATGACGTTGCCCACGGGCCCGACCCCCTTCTGGTCGCTGCGTTCGAGGATCGTGGCCTCGCCCCCCTCGCTCGAGAGGGCGAGCTCGTGCTTCAGGAACCGCTGCGAGAGCCCGACGAGCAGCGCGATCAGCTCCGGGACCCCGACGCCGGACTTCGCCGAGACCGGGACGATCCCGACGTTGCGCGTGAAGTCGCTCACCCGGTCGTACCGGTCCGCGCTCAGGCCGAGGCCGACGACCTCCTCCGCCACGGAGTAGACGCGCTCGTCGAGCACCTTCGTGAACTCGGGCCCGCACCGGGCGATCTGTTCGGCGAGCTTGACCGCGCCGGTCGGCCGCCGCCAGCCGGCGAGGAGGTCGATCTTGGTCAGCGCGATCGCGAACGGCGTCTTCTCCTTCCGGAGGATCTGGAGCGATTCCTGCGTCTGGGGCATCACCCCCTCGCGGGCGTCGACGACGAGGATCGCGAGATCGGCGAGGGCCCCGCCCCGCCGGCGCATCGTCTCGAACGAGCGGTGACCGGGCGTGTCGATGAACAGGAGGCCCGGGACGACCAGCTGCTCGGTCCGCAGGATGCCCTCGCATAAGTGCCGGACGACCGGCCCGGGCACCTCGATCGCCCCGATGTGCTGGGTGATCCCGCCGGCCTCGTGGGCGGCACGCACGCTGCCCGCGATGCGGTCGAGGAGCGTCGTCTTCCCGTGATCGACGTGGCCCAGAAGGGAGACGATCGGTTCGCGGAGGTCCGCCACGCCGAATGGACGCCGCGCGAGGCCAAAGCCTCAGGGGTCGGGACGACCGGGGCCGACCTCGACCGAGTGGTCCAGCCGCTCGCGGAGCTCCTCCGCCGCGACCTCGGGCGGGACCGGATTGACCGGGATCCCGCTGCCCACCTCGAAGCCATCCGGCCGGACCGCGCGCGGCACGAGGTCGACGTGCCAGTGATAGGATCGCGCTTCGGGCGCGGTCGGGGGCACGCCCCGGCTGATCAGATTGTACGAGACGTCGGGCAGCCGATCCCGGACCGCTCGCAGAAGTCGCGGCACGAGCTCGGCCAGGCGCTCGACCTCGCTATCGGTCGCCTCCGCCCAGGACGGTGCGTGCCGGACCGGCACGAGCCGCATCTCGTACGGATGCCCGGAGGCGAACGGCGCGTAGGCGACGATCTTCGGCGAGTCGACGACCATCCGGACCGTCTCCTCCCGCTCCCGGGCGACCTCGGCCTCGAACGCGCAGACCCCTCCGTGCCGGTGCGCGTAGCGGCCGGCCCCCGCGAGCTCATCGGCGAGAGTGGGTGGGATCTCGGGCAACGCGACGACCTGGAGATGCGGATGAAAGAGGGTCCCTCCCGACTCGGGACCGCTGTTCTCGAACGCCACGGTCGAGCGGATCCCGGGCTCCCTGGAAAGCGACCGCAGACGCTCGCGCACCATCCGGAACACCTCCCGCACCTGCCCCGTGGCCAGCTCCGCGAGCAACCCGGCATGTGACGGGCTCACGATCACCACCTCGTGGTGACCCGCGCCCGGGCGGCGATTTCCGCCGCCGCGGGGCGACTCGGGCGATCGGGCATCGGGGGCGAGGGTCGGGAACTTGTTCGGGATCGTTCGGACCGACCATCCCGGACCGTTCGCCGGCGTCCCGGCGGTCCGGTACGCGGATACCTCGGGCGGCGTGCGGGACTCGTTCCCCGCACAGAACGGACAGTCGGGCGGTGTCGGGCTACGGGGAAGACGAGCGTACTCGTTCGGCCGGGCCGCCCGGCCTTCCGCGACGATGGCCCAGCGTCCGGTGATCGGGTCCTGGCGAAACTCGGACAACGAGAAGGGGGGACGGCCCGCTTCCCCTTAGCGCCTCGGGGGCGACGCTCAGAGTTCCGCCAGGGTGGCCGAGATCAGCGGCACGATCAGTTCCGCGCCATCGAGGCCCCCGTGGGCGCCCGGTCGGAACGGGGGCCGGGGCGCTGCCCCCGGGACGCGGTACGTAACGCTCGCCGGGCGCGGCACGAGCACGAGGAGATCGCCGAGGCGCTCGGCGAGCTCGGGATGATACGGCGGCGGTCCGAACAGGCCCGCCTCGACCGCGGTCGCCATCGGGAGGAGGTGGCTTCCCGCGGGTACGATCCGCTCGACCGCTGCTCCCAGGGCCTCGAGGTGCCCCGGTCGAGCGGTTAGGAAGGCCGCGCGCCGGTCCCCGGTCGGGGGTCGGGCCAGGTGGGGGATCACCGTGGGCTCGC
>JASHUJ010000058.1 GCA_030040035.1 Thermoplasmata archaeon | reverse complement strand
GCTCGAGGCCCAGTTCATCAAGGTCGAGAGCGAGCACAGCGCGCTCCAGGTCTGCATCAGCGCCTCCGCCCTCGGCGCGCGGACGTACACCGCGACCTCGAGCCAGGGCCTCCTCTTGATGCACGAGCTCCTCCACTGGGCCGCCGGGATGCGCGCCCCGATCGTGATGGGCGTGGTGAACCGGGCCGTCGCCCCGCCCTGGAACATCGGAGCGGACCACACCGACACGATCAGCCAGCGGGACACGGGCTGGATCCAGCTCTACGCGGAGAGCAACCAGGAGGTCCTCGACACGGTCCTCGAAGCGTTCCGGCTCGCGGAGCGACCGGAGATCCGCCTACCCGTCATGGTCAACGAGGACGCGTTCTACCTCTCCCACACGGTCGAACCGGTGGACGTACCGGCGCCGGACGTGGTCGACGCCTTCCTGCCACCCCGCGAAGGGCACGCGATCCTCGCCCCGGGAACGACCCTGCGGCTCGGCTCCTTTACGGGGCCGGACCACTACGTCGAGTTCCGGGAGCAGCTCGCCGAGGCGACCCGTCGGGTGCCGGCGGTGTTCGCCGACGTCGAGGAGGAGTACCGTCGATCGACCGGCCGTACCCACGGCGGGGCGGTGCCGACATACCGCACCGAGGACGCGGACGCCGTCCTGGTCACGATGGGCACGATGACGACCACGGCGCGAGGAGTGGTCGACGAGCTCCGTTCGGAGGGCGAGAAGGTCGGGCTCGCGAAGATCCGACTGTTCCGGCCGTTCCCGGAAGAGGAGGTGCGGCGCGCCGTCGGGTCGGCGGCCCGACTCGGCGTCGCGGACCGGTCATACACGTTCGGCCGGATGGGAGCGGTGGCGACCGAGGTCGCGGCCGCGCTCTATCCGGGATCCCGTCACCCCGCGCTCACCGGCTTCTTTGCCGGGATCGGCGGGCGGGACGTCACGCCCCACGAGGTGCGACGGATGTTCGGGACGCTCCTCTCGGGCGAGGATCCGTCGGTCCACTGGGAGGACCTCGAGGAGCAGGGAGTGGTGATCCATGGCTAAACTCACGATCCCGCCCGAGGAGCTGATGTTCGCCGGACACGCGGCGTGTCCGGGCTGTGCGGCCGCGCTCGCGATGCGGCTCGTCCTGAAAGGGCTGGGTCCGCGGACGATCGTCGCGCTGCCCGCGTGCTGCTGGACCGTCATCGGGACTCCCTTCCCGACGACCGCGCTGCGGGTCAACGTGCTGGACAACGCCTTCGAGGCGACCGGCGCCTCGATCTCGGGCTTGCGCGCTGCCGCCGACGCGCTCGGGATCCGGGACGTTCAGATCGTGGGATTCGCCGGGGACGGGGGGACCGCCGACATCGGTCTCCAGTCGCTCAGCGGGATGCTCGAGCGGCGGACGAACGCGATCTACGTCATGTACGATAACGAGGCGTACATGAACACCGGCGTCCAGCGGAGCGGCGAGACCCCCGCGGGGGCGTGGACGACGACCACCCCGGTCCGGGGCCGCGCCCGCGGCAAGCCCGAACCGAAGAAGGATCTGATGCGGATCGTGCTCGCCCACCACCCGGTCTACGCGGCCACCGTGAACCCGAGCTTCCCTGAGGACTTCGTCGCTAAGGTCGAGCGGGCGCGCGGGTTGACCGGCCCCCGATTCCTGCACGCCCTCACGCCGTGCCCACCGGGGTGGAAGTTCGATTCGGCCGAGACGATCCGGATCGGGGCCCTCGCGACGGAGACGGGGCTCTTCCCGCTGTACGAAGTGGAGGCCGATCGTCTCCGCATCACCCGACGGTTCTCCCGGCTCAAACCCGTTCGGGACTACTTCGACCGACAGGGTCGCTTCGCCCATCTGGACGAGGCGGAGATCGAGCGGCTGCAGCGCGAGGTGACGGCCGGCTGGGAGCGACTCCTGCGGGAGGAATCGGCAAGCTCCGACCGCCCGCGATCCGCCGAGGTCTCGAGACCCACCGGGGCCGACGCGACCCCGCCGGTGCCGGCGGGGTGAGGGCGCCGCCGAGGGTACCACGGAGGGTGCGACGGATGAACTCCCCCACGGCTCTGGCCACGCTGAGATCGGACTCCTCCACTCGGGTCTCCGAAGTCATGACTCGGGAGGTGGCGACCACCCGGTCCGGGGCCCGCCTCGTGGAGGCGGCCCGTCTGATGCGCGAGCTGCATGTATCGGGACTGCCCGTGGTCGATTCCGCCGATCGCGTGGTCGGCGTGGTCAGCGAGAAGGACGTGGTGTACCACGTCCACCGCGCGACCGGCTTCGCCAGCCCCCGGGGCTTGATCGACCTCTTGCTCGGGTCGGCCCCGTACCGGGGGCTCTCGCTCCTGGAGACCTGTCGGCACCGCCTCGAGAACGGCTTCGTGCGCGAGGCGATGAGCCGACCGGCGATCACCCTCGAGCCCACGGCCTCCGTGGGGGAGGCGACCCGGGAGATGCGCGAGCACCGCATCCACCGGATCCCCATCCTCGACCGCTACGGAAAGCTCGTCGGGATCGTCTCGCGGGCCGACCTCGCTGCCGCGCTCGCGGCCCGGACCCCACGATCACGCCGCGGCTCCCTCCACCCCTCCCCCCGCGGCCGGGGT
>JASHUJ010000006.1 GCA_030040035.1 Thermoplasmata archaeon | reverse complement strand
ATGCACCACCACGAGGCTCCCCCGCCGGTTCGCCGTCACCTCGGACGCTACGGGACCATCGAGGTCCGTGACGATGACGGAGGGCACGAGGCCCGCGGCGAGGCAGGCTTCCGTCGCCCCGTCCG
The DNA here is from genome assembly GCA_030040035.1 of Thermoplasmata archaeon. Classification (GTDB taxonomy): domain Archaea; phylum Thermoplasmatota; class Thermoplasmata; order Lutacidiplasmatales; family UBA184; genus Lutacidiplasma. The sequence goes on along the minus strand of JASHUJ010000006.1, from coordinate 3,815 downwards.
CCGCGATGAGGGCGACCGCCGCCGAACCGGCGGGGCGACGCCAGAGGGGTGGGGGACCGGCCCGGGGGGCGTTGCCGACCACGATCGCCTCCCGCCCTTCGAGCCGGGACCGCGCCTTGCCGAGGGGCCCGTCCGGTCCGGGATCCGGAAGGAGCGACTCGAGGAGCTCGGCGGCCGCCTCCTCCTGCGTCGGATCGAACTGAAACTCCGCTCGGATGCGTTCGTACTGGGGCGCCCAGCCGGAGTACTGCACGGACGCCGACTCTACCGGCGTAAGCCTTTAAAGTGAGGCGCCTGCTCCGCCGGACGGAGATTCCTCCCGTGATGCGACCTCTCGCGCAGGAGATCCTGTCCCATCTACCGAGCGACCCGCGTCGGACGACGGAGGCCCCGCCGCCGTCGAACGACGATGCGGAGCTGGAGGCCGTCCTCGCCTCCCTCAAGACCAACATCAAGGTCATCGGGTGCGGCGGCGGCGGCTGCAACACGATCAATCGCCTCGCGGAGGAGGGACTCACGGGGGCGGAGATGATCGCGGCGAACACCGATGCGCAGCACCTCCTGACGATCCACGCCGGGCGGAAGATCCTGCTCGGTCGCCGGTTGACCCGGGGGCTCGGCGCGGGGGCCCTGCCCCAGGTCGGCGAACAGGCGGCGCACGAGGCCGAGGACGAGCTCAAGAAGGCGCTCGCGAACTCGGACATGGTCTTCATCACGCTCGGGCTCGGCGGCGGGACCGGGACCGGCTCGGCGCCGGTCGTGGCCCAGGCCGCGAAGGACGCGGGGGGCGGGAACCCGCTGACGATCGCGGTGTGCACGCTGCCGTTCGCCTCGGAGGGGCTCGTCCGACAGGAGAACGCGATGTGGGGGCTCGAGCGGCTCCGCTCGACGATCGACACGGTCATCACCATCCCCAACGACCGCCTGCTCGAGCTGGTGCCCCGGCTACCCATCCAGACGGCGTTCAAGGTCGCCGACTCGGTCCTCGCCCGGGCGATCCGGGGGATCACCGAGATCATCACCCGGCCGGGGCTCGTCAACCTCGACTTCAACGACCTCCGGACGATCATGAAGGGCGGGGGCGTCGCCCTGATCGGGATCGGGGAGTCGGAGAGCGACAACCGGGCCGAGGACGCCGTCCTCGAGGCGATCAATTCCCCGCTCCTGCACGTCGACATCGGCGGGGCGACCGGGGCCCTCATCAACGTCACCGGCGGCCCCGACATGACGGTGAGCGAGGCGCAGAAGGCGGCGGAGGTCGTCCAGAAAACGGTCAGTCCGAACGCCCGCATCATCTGGGGCGCCGCCGTCGACCCCACGATGCAGAGCACGATCCGGGTCATGCTGGTCGTGACCGGAGTTAAATCCCCCCAGATTTTCGGGGGGGCATCGGGCGGCGCAGGGGCAGGGCATAAGTCCAGTCCCGAGATCGACGTCGTTCGGTAGGTACCTCGCATGGCGTTCCTCGACCGCGCCCGCAACATCCAGGACCGGTTCGACAACCGGTTGCGGACCGTGGGCCACGGGAAGTACGGCCGGATCCTCCGGATGGCGCGCCGGCCGACCTCGGAGGAGTACGTGAAGGTCCTCCAGGTGACCTGGCTCGGTGCGGTGCTCATCGGCGTCGTCGGGTTCGCCATCTACATCTTCTTCTCGCAGTCCGGCCCGTGGATCTGGACGCACCTCACGGGGGGCGTCTAGGCGCTTCGGGCCCCTCGGACCTCCATGGCGGACGGAACCAACGACGAAGGCATCGGCCTATTGTCGGGGGCCCCCCCGGCGGCGGAGAAGAAGGTCGAGGCGCCCGCGGCCGCGCCCGCGCGCGCGCCCGCCCCGCTCCCCGCGGCGCCGAAGGTCGATCTCACCTCGCTTCTTTCGCTGAAGGCGGCCGACGACACGAGCCGGGACGTCACCGCCGGCACGGTCACCACGCTCTCCGCCGTGCTCACGAGCCGGGCCCCGGACCCGCTGGGCGCCCGCCTCTCGGTCGAGGTCGGGTACACCTCGACGTACCCCGGCGAGGGGGCCGAATGGCCGGTGAAGTGGACGCCGCCCGGCCAGCGCCGGGCGGCCGAGCTCTTCCCGCGGAAGGAGTCGTACACCGTGGCCCTCGCCCCGAACGCGGGCGTGCCGCTCTCCTTCGAGATCACGGCGCCGGTCGGCGTGCGCTACGGCGACCGGGTCGAGGTCCGGCTCACGGCGACCGGCTCCGAGGGGGGCACGCCGATCCGCCTCACCCTCGCCTGCGTCGCCCGGCAGGCCGTGCTGGCGATCAAGACGTCGCGCGGCTACGAGCGCGAGGTCGCCGACACGCTCCTCGCCCGGGCGGACGAGAAGCCGGACGTCATCTTCGCGCTGCTCGTCCCGGCGGCGCTGCGCGGCTACGTCTTCGCGGAGGGGATGAGCTTCGAGGGCGTGCGGGAGATGCTGAAGGGCATCCGCAAGGCCCGTGGGCTCGTCGAGGGGGAGACGACCCTCAAGGAGGTCGCCCCGCTGCTCGTCCCGAAGATCACGGTCGAAGGGTTCGTCGAGGGGGCGATCGTCGAGCTGATCTCGGGACCGTTCAAGGGCGAGAAGGCCCGCGTGCGCAAGATCGACCAGGCGAAGGAGGAGATCACGGTCGAGCTCATCGAGGCGGTCGTCCCGATCCCCGTCACAGTACGCGGCGACCACGTCCGGATGCTCGAGAAGGGAGGCGGCAAGAGTGGCAGTTGAGGTGAGCATCCTGGTCGAGGGCGGAAAGGCGGCGGCCGGCGCGACGCTGGGTTCGGCGCTCGGCCCCCTCGGCGTGAACGTGGGCCAGGTCGTCGCGAAGATCAACGAAGAGACGAAGCAGTTCGGCGGGATGCGGGTCCCGGTCATCATCCGGGTCGATCCGAACACCCGCGCCTTCACGCTCGTCGTCGGCCGGCCTCCCGTGGCCGCGCTCCTCCTGAAGGAGGCGAAGAAGGAGAAGGGCTCGGGCAAGCCGAAGACCGAGACCGTGGGCGACGTCGCGCTCGACGCGGTCCGCCGGATCGCGGAGTCGAAGGGCGACGAGCTCGAGGGTCGGTCGATCGAGGAGAAGGTCAACCAGGTCATCGGCACGTGCGTCTCGCTCGGCCTCACCGTCGGCGGGGAGGACCCGCGCGCGGTCCTGAAGACCCGTCTCGCGGCGCGGGGTGCGCGATGATGGGCCAGCCCGGGGCCCCGCCGCCCGATCTCTCGAACGCGGAGATCGTCGACTACTCGGTGATCGAGGGCGACGGGCGCGTCCGCCTCAAGCTCAAGGACGGATCGATCGTCGAGATCCGGCTCGAGATCATGAACATCCTGCGGGCGGGCAACGACCCGAACACGGGGCTGCCCGCATACATCGTCCAGTCCGCGCCGCTCGTCCGACTCGTCGAATGCCCGAAGGAGCTCAGGAAGCCGCCGCTCCGATCGGGCGGGAAGGCCGACGGCAAGGCGATCCCCGGTTTCGGCTGAGCGCTGGGCGCGACCGATCCGCGTCGCCGATCCAAAAAGTGGGTCCCCGGAGGGAATTCCTCCGGGGAAGAGGCGAAGCCGGCGGTCTACTGGACCGCGACCTTGACTTCGCCGGTCTCGGGGGTCGGGTGCTCCTTCGGGAGCTCGAGCTCGAGGAGCCCGTTCTCGACCTTGGCCTTCGCGGCGGTCGCGACGACCGACTCGGGCAGCTCGAGGAGCCGGTAGTAGCCGGCGTAGGTGCGCTCGCGGTGGACGAACGCGCCGTCCTTCGACTCCGTCTTCTCCGAGTTCTCGCCGCGGATCTCGACGCTCGAGCCGCGGACGCGGATGTCGAGCCGGTCCTTCGG
>JASHUJ010000057.1 GCA_030040035.1 Thermoplasmata archaeon | reverse complement strand
GACGGGATCTCCCTCGTCTTCATCCTGCTCACCGCGATCCTGCAGATCGCGACCGTCGTCTACTCCTGGGGGGAGACCGAGCGGCCCGGCGCGTACTTCGGCCTTGTCCTCCTGACGTGCCTCGGCTGCTTCGGCGTCTTCATCGCGCTCGACATCCTGCTGTTCTTCCTGTTCTGGGAAGCCGTCCTCGTGCCGATGTTCTTCCTTATCGGCTACTGGGGGGGGCCGAATCGTCGGTATGCCGCGCTGAAGTTCTTCGTCTACACCCACGTCGCCTCGATCGTCATGCTCGTCGGCCTGCTCGCCCTCGTCTTCTACTCCGGGGCGACCTCGTTCGACTTCTCGAGCGTCTACGCGGCGGCCCGCGGCCTCGCCCCGGTCGTCCAGACGTTCCTGTTCCTCGCGCTCTTCTTCGGCTTCGGGGTAAAGTTCCCGATCGTCCCGTTCCACACCTGGCTCCCGGACGCGCACGTCGAGGCGCCGACGGGCGGCTCGGTCCTGCTGGCGGGCCTCCTCCTCAAGCTCGGGGGCTACGGGCTCATCCGCTGGGCGGTCGAGGTCCTGCCGAGCGGGCTCCACACGACGCAGCCGATCCTGTTCTTCGTCGCGTTCCTCTCGATCGCCTGGGGCTCGATCCTCTCGCTCTCCCAGCGGGACCTGAAGCGGCTCGTCGCGTACTCCTCGATCAACCACATGGGGATCGTCCTGCTCGCGATCGCCCTCGATTCGTCCCTCGGGCTCCTCGCGGCGGTCCTCCTCATGTTCGCGCACGGCGTCGTCAGCGGCCTATTGTTCATGTCCGCCGGGAGCGTCCACCACACGTTCGGGACCCGCGACATCGCGAGCCTCGGGGGCATCACGCCGCGCACCCCGGCGCTCTCCACGATGATCATGGTCGGCTCGCTCGCCTCGCTCGGGCTGCCGGCCCTCATCAGCTTCCCGGCGGAGTTCACGGCGTTCCTCGCGACGTGGAACGGGCTCGCGTACTGGGTGCTCCTGCCGCTCGGGATCCTCGTCGTCACCGCCGGCTTCTACCTGTGGATGATGCAGCGCGTCCTGTTCGGCCCGCCGAAGGGCATCCCGCTCGAGGCGCACGAGGTCCCGTGGTACGAGGGCGCCGGCATGGGGCTGCTCGTCGCCCTCACCGTGCTCTTCGGCGTGCTGCCCGGTCTGCTCGTGAACGTGATCGTGAGCTCCCCCATCAAGGGGTTCCCGGGGACCTGAGCCGATGGACCTCGCGTCGTTCGCCGGCCCGTTCCTGCCCGAGATCCTGGTCCTCGCGGGCGCGCTGCTCGTCTACCTGCTCGACGTCCTCCAGGTCCGGCGCAACGAGGTCGTCGGCGCGATCGCGGTCGCGGCGAGCGCCCTCGCCCTCCTGTTCGTCCTCGCCGACCTCGGCTTCGGCCCGATCGCCGCCCTCGCGACGATCCCCGCCGGCCAGCTCGACGCGGCGCCCGCGGGCGCACCGCTCTACCTCTTCACCTCCCTCGGGCTCGTCTTCCAGGCGATCTTCCTCTCGGCCACGCTCCTGGTCGCGCTCGCGTCCTTGAGCCGCCCGTCGGACGAGCGCGGCGCCCCGATCTTCTACGGCCTCCTCCTCCTCGCGACCGTCGGCATGCTCCTGGTCGCGATCGCCTCCGACCTGATCTTCCTCCTGCTCGCGATCGAGATCTCGAGCATCGCGACGTACCTGCTCGTCGCCTACACCCGGCGGGACCCGCGCTCGCTCGAGGCGGCGATGAAGTTCTACATCATCGGGGCGCTCTCGACCGTGCTCTCGTTCTTCGGCGCGTCGCTCCTCTACGGGGCGTACGGCACGACGAACCTCGTCGGCATCGCGGACGCCCGGGGAGCGGTCGGCTACCCGGTGCTCGTGCTGCTCGGCTACGGCTTCCTCATCGCGGGGCTCGGGTTCAAGGCGACGCTCGTCCCCTTCCACGCGTGGGCGGTCGATGTCTACGACGGCGCCCCGAACGACGTGACGGCGTTCCTCGCGGGCGCGTCGAAGAAGGTCGGGATCTTCGCGTTCTTCCTCGTCTTCCTCGCCCCGGTGCTCTACGTGCGCGCCGCCGCCCAGGGACTCCCGTTCGTCACGGGGTCCGTCGCGCTCGGGCCGGTACTCCAGATCACGCTCGCGGTCGTGGCGGTGCTCACCATGACCGTCGGCAACGTCCTCGCGCTCCTCCAGAAGGAGATGAAGCGGATGCTCGCCTACTCCTCGATCAGCCAGGCCGGCTACATGCTCATCGGCATCGCGGTCGGCACCGCGCCGGCGCTCGCCGGGGCGACGCTCCAGGTCTTCGCGCACGTCTTCATGAAAGGCGGCGCGTTCCTCGTCGTCGCGGGGGTCTCGGCGCTCGGCGTCGGGCCGCTCATCGAGGACTGGCGGGGCCTCGGCACGCGGAAACCGCTGATCGGGCTCGCGTTCGGCCTCATGCTGCTCTCGCTCGCCGGCGTCCCGCTGACGATCGGGTTCGTCTCGAAGTTCGTCCTGTTCAGCGCGGCCGTCGAGGCGAAGGGCTACTTCGTCTGGCTCGCGGTCGCCGGGCTCCTCAACAGCGCGCTCTCGGTCTTCTACTACGCCCGGGTCCTGAAGGTCATGTTCTTCGACCCGCCGGCCCCGAGCGCCGCTCCCGCGGGGGCGCTCGTCGGAGGGTCCGAACCCGCGCGCCGGCCCGCGGGCGGGTTCGGCTACGGGCGCGCCGTCGCGGTCGGGATCGCGGTCGTCGTGATCCTCGCGGTCGGCGTCTACCCGCAGATCGTCCTCGGCCCGATCCAGTCGGCCGCGCAGCACTTCGTCCAGGTGGGCGTGTGACGCCGGGCGACCGGTACGACGTCGTCGTGGTCGGCGCCGGCCCGGCCGGTGCGCTCGCGGCGCGGGCCGCCGCCGAGGGCGGCGCGCGCACGCTCCTCCTCGACCATCGGCCCGAGCTCGGTCACCCGGTCCAGTGCGGGGAGTTCCTGCCGTCGCCGACCGAGCTGGGCGACCTGTTCGACTGCCGCGCGCTGATCGAGCGCGCGTACGAGATCCCCGCGGCGACGGTCCTGCGCGCGACCCGTACGATGACGTGCGTCTCGCCCTACGGCCACCGGTTCGAGTTCCCCCTCGACGGCATGACGGTCTCCCGTCGGGCGTTCGACAAGGCGCTCGCGCTGCGCGCGGAGGGCGCGGGCGCGACGCTCGAGCACCCCGTCGGAGTCACCGGCGTGCGCGACGGGGAGGTAACGTGCGCCGACGGGCGGACGATCCGCACGTCGGTCGTCATCGGGGCCGACGGGCCGACGTCGACCGTCGGCCGCTCGGTCGGCTTCGCCCCGCACCGAACGATGTTCCGCATGATCACCGCGACCGTGGACGGTCGCCTCGGGGACGGGATCGATCTTTACTTCGGACGGTGCGCGCCCCACGGCTACGCCTGGCACTTTCCTCGCGCGACGGACGCGAACGTCGGCCTCGGGGTCGCCCGACTCCCGGACGGGGCGTCGCTCGACGGCCTGCTCGACGGCTTCCTCGCACGTGAGGATCTCGGCCCCGCCCGGGAGCGCACGCGCTGGTGGGTCCCGATCGGGGCGCCGCCGCCGAGCCTCGTCTTCGGCCGGACGCTGCTCGCCGGCGACGCGGCGAATCTCGTGATGGCGACCAACGGGGGCGGGATCCCGACCGCGATGCTGAGCGGTTGGCTCGCGGGCGAGGCGGCCGCGCGGCACGTCCGGGACGGCG
>JASHUJ010000056.1 GCA_030040035.1 Thermoplasmata archaeon | reverse complement strand
GCAACCCGACGGGGCGGGGGCGTTCCGCATCCCCCGCGAGGAGACCTCGCTCGGGACCGTGACGTGGCACACGCGTCTCTACCGGCGGGACCGCATCCGGTACGAGGGATGGATCCACGAGGATCCTCGGGTGGAGGGGCCGGTAGGTCGGTTCGCGCCGCAAGAGTGCCTCGTGCACGAAGCGGACTACGCCAGCTATCTCGCCCCGACGGGCCGCGGGACCTCCTACCTGCGAACCGAGGGTTACGAGCGGCCGTTCACCGGCGAAAGCCTCCGAGCGGAGTTTCCCGATTCTCGGTTCGTGCGCCTCGCGGGGCCGAGGCCGGGGGCGTGGCCGCCCGCGCTCACCTGGCTCTTCCTCGCCAGCCGGGGTGCCGACGTCCGGTGGATCTGGGCGGCCCGAGCGGGCCCACGGCTCCAACGCCGGCGCTATCGAGAGTACCTGCGAGCTCGCGCCCGCACGTTCTACGCGATGGGCCTGCCCGAGCGACGGGAAGCGGCCGCGATCTCGAGCGAGCTGCGAGGCGGCGGCGGACCGATCCGATATCTCGGATTCGACGATCTTTCGCGCGTCCGGCATCTCGCCGAGGATCCGCCGGTCGGGATGCTCCCCGGAGACCTGCTCTGCGCCCTCCTGATCCACCGTCATCGGGAGGGACGACCCGCCGACGACTGGCCCGCGACCGGGTCGGAACTGGCCCCCGCGGTCGCGGACCGTCGGTCGTCCCCGAACCCGGTCGGGTCGGCCAGCGGCGCGCCCGGAGCGGCGGAGGACGCCTGAACATGGCGCACGTTCGGGCCGACAGCCTTTCCCTCGCGACCGACCGGGGCCCCTTGCCCCTTGGGTTCGTGCGCTCCGGGCCCCGGGTGTATCTCGTCGCCCGTCAACGCGCGGCGCTCTGGCCGGTCGACCTCCTCCGGGAGGGACACGCGCGGCTCCAACTCCCCGGCGGGGAGTCCGTGATCGGACCGGTCGAGCTGGTCACCCAGACGGGCGATCGCGAGGAGGTTCTCGACCTGTTCCGCGCCAAGTACGGTCCCGAACAGTTTCGTCGCTGGTACGACGCGCCGGCCCGGATCCTCCGCGTGGACCTCGATCGGGCCGGCGATCCCGATGACGCCGGTCGGTACCGGCGGTGGATCGAATCGGAGTTCGACAACATCGCGGACGACTACGACCGCCACATCCTCGGGAACCGGGTGAACCGCCTCCTGCGGGATCGATCCCTCGCCTGGCTTCGCACGGTCTTCGCCCCGTCGAGGAATCTGCTCGAGATCGGGTGCGGATCGGGGATGGAGACGATCGCGATGCTCGAGCTCGGTCACGAGATCACGGCCGTCGACATCTCGGAAGCGATGCTGGACGTCGTACGCCGGAAAGCCCGGGCGGGCGGGCTCGCGGAGCGCCTCCGGGTCGTCCACCTGAGGGCCCGGGATCTCGGCGCGCTCGCCGACGAGGTCGGTCCGGCCGCCTTCGAGGGGGCGTACTCCACGTACGGCGCGCTGAACTGCGAACCGGATCTGCGGCCCGTGGTCGCGGGAGTCGGTCGCCTGCTCCCGCCCGGCCACCGGTTCGTGGCGGGGGTGTACAATCGGTGGTGTCTCTTCGAGTCACTGGGGTACGCGCTCGCGCTCCAGCCCGGCCGAGCCGCGGGACGCTGGCGGAATCCGGTCCGCGTGGGGACCTCGAGGTTCTGCGTGGACGTGTTCGCCTTCTCGGCCCCCGAGTTTCGGCGGATCTGCGCACCGGAGTTCTCGGTCGAGCGCATCGAAGGAGTTCCGGTGATCATCCCCCCCTCGGACCTGAGCGGCTATGTCGAGAAGCTTACGGATCGCTTCGCCCGATGGGCCGGCTGGGACGCGCGCGTCGGTCGTTACTGGCCGGGCGCCCTGCTCGGCGACCACTTCCTCATGACCCTGGTCCGCCGCGGGGCGACATGACCGAGGGCGGGCATCCCACCGGCACCTTCGATTTTCGCACGCTCGACTTCGATCGCCTGTGGGAGCGGCGCGCACGGACGACGGAGGTCGAACGGCGGATCGTCGAAGAGACCCTCCGGGTCCGGGACGCCCGCCAGGTGCTCGAGATCGGCCCCGGCAGCGGTCGGCTCGCCGGGGTGTTGATCGACGCCGCCCCGAGCTACGCCGGCGTCGACGTCACGCTCGAATTCCTCCCACGACTCCGCGCCCGCTGGCCCGATCGGCCGGTCTGGATCGGCGGCGATCTGGCGCGCCTTCCGTTCCGCGATGGGACGTTCACGGGCGCGGTGGCGGTGCGGGTCTACAACTTCCTGGTCGACCCGGCGACCGCTCTGCGCGAACTCTATCGGGTCCTGGTCCCGGGCGGCTGGCTCGTGCTGAGCTACTTCTCCTCGCCTTCGCTCGCGGAGGCGTGGGATGTCCTGGCCCGACGGGTCCGGCACCCGGGAGAACGCTTCCCGAAGCCCGCCCCGCGGGAGCGCCCGTCGCGCCGGGAGTTCGATGCGCTGGCCCGCCGCATCGGTTTCCGCGTGGCCGCCGAGCGCGGGGTCGGGCTCGAGGACCTCCGCGCGCTGGGCTGGATCCCGACGGGAGTCTTCCTCGGACTGAGCCGCAGTATCGGTGGCAGCGGCGTGCTCCCCCATCACTTCGTGGAGCTACGGAAACCGGGCCCCGCACCGGCGGAGTGCCCCGCGTTGGCCACGAGCCTTTCGTGCCCCGATTGCCGCGCGCCGCTCGCGCTCGATGCACGGCACCTCCCGACCTCCGCGCGGTGTGCGGGTTGCGGGCGTCCATGGGCGACGCTCGACGGGGTCGTGGACCTTCGTCCCGTCGTGAGCTCCCCGCCATCGACTTCGGGCGAGCTCGTCCCGATCCGCGCCCGCTAAACTCGGCGCGACGGACCCGGTCGACCTCCGGCCCACCGGGCCGGAAGACGGGGCTCGAGGAGCCCGAGGAGACACAATCCCACGAGGCGCCGGTGGTCGAACGCGATCCGGGGCGGGGTCAGCCCTAGGAACCCCGCCAGACCTTCCGCGAGCTCGGTCCGCGAGGTGGTGGCACTGGACAAGCGCTCGACCAGACGGCTCCTTGCCCCGACGGAACGGACCGGTCGCGAAGAGACACGCCCTCGACCGTGGAAGTCGATGAAGGCCGCGATCCGCTCGGCGTCGTCGATCACGGGCGCGACCCTCTCCCGTGCCCTCCCCCAATCTCGGGCGAGCGACGTCCCGGCCGGGATCGATTGGTTGCGAGCGTGGATGCGATAGCGGCCGAGCACTCGGGAATCGAACTGGAGGTCCCACGGGCCGGTCATCGACGCGTAGAACAGGGCCAGCGAGTGGCCCACACGCAGCGCCCGGAGCAGTTCGGCATTCTCCTCGACCACGGATCTCCGCACGGCGATGGAGCTGAGGTTGAAGCCGCCGAGATCCCAGAATAGACGATCGGCGACCCGTCGGTTCTTCTGGGCGTCGGGGAGCCGTCCGAGCACCGGGCCGAGCGCGTCGGACGAACGGCCCGTCGCTCCGAAGCGTCGGACCCGGTGATGATAGTACCCGAGCGGGGGCGCCGAGGCGAACGCCTCCCGGACCGCGGCGAGCTTTCCGGCCTCGTAGATGTCGTCGTCGTCGAGGAAGGCGAGGACCTCGCCGCGGCAGCGGGGGAGCGCCGCGAGCACCCACTCCCCCCAGTTGCCGGGGGGCGGCTCGAGCCGTTGGATCGAGTGTCCGGCGAGGAGACGATCGATCTCCGGATCCGATCGGTCGGTGAGCAGGATCGTTTCGAACTCCGACGTATCGAGGTCCTGGCCGATCACAGAACGGAGGGCTTCGACGACGAACTCGGTCCGATCGTAACTGACGACGAGGACCGAGATCCTGGGAGCGAGCATCGCTAGCGGGGGCAGTGTGGCCAATTTCTTTACGGGGCCGACCCGGGTCGATCCGGCCCCGTCGCGCCCCGGATACCCCTCAAATAGCGGCCCCGCTGGGAGAGTCTCGTGAGCGAGACCCGAAGGCCGCCGGGGGATCCGACGGGACCCGTGCGGCGGGCGTACGCGTCCGATTGGGAAGCGTACCGCGACCTGCGACTGCGGGCGTTGGCCACGGACCCCCTCGCGTTCGGTTCGACCTTGGCGCGAGAGCAGGCGTTCGAACCCGAGACCTGGAAGCGTCGGCTCGGTCGCCCGGACGATCCGGGCCCATCCGCGACCTGGGTCGCTCTCACCCCGACCGGGGAGTTCGTGGGGCTGGTCGCCAGCGCCGCGTTCGAGGGCGAACCGCATCTCTTCGCGATGTGGGTCGATCCCGGCCACCGCCGGAAAGGACTCGCCAGTCGGTTGCTCGACCGCGCACTTGCGTGGGCGAGCGCAAGATTCCCGGGCCAGCGGATCGTCCTCGACGTGAACCCCCGACAAGCCGAGGCCGTCCACCTCTACGAGTCCCGAGGTTTCCGTCCCACCGGTCGCACGACGGCCCTCGAGCACACGCCGGGCGAGCTGGTCGTCGAGATGGCGCTCGAGCCCAGCCGCAGTCCCGGGGCCGGACCCGGTTCCGGTCGGCCAGCGGGGTTAAATAGCGGCAGACAAGCCTAGGGGAAGGTCGCTGACAGCCGTCTGACAAACAGCCTGTCGGTCGTCGGGGACCGCGGAAACACGCAGCGGGGTAGGAGAGGTCGCTCGATGTTCCTCAAGCGGATCAAGCTTCGGAACTTCAAGTCGTTCGCCGGCTCCGCCGAGATCCCGTTCCAGCCCGGATTCACGGGCGTCGCGGGACCCAACGGCATGGGGAAATCGAACATCTCCGACGCGATCCTCTTCGTGCTGGGACCGACCTCGTCGAAGGCGCTCCGGGCCGAGCGTTTGACCCATCTGTTCTTCAATGGGGGAGCCTCGAAGAAACCGGCCACCGAGTGCGAGGTCTCGCTCGTCTTCGACAACTCCGACAAGCTCCTTCCCTCCGAGTCGGGGGAGGTCGAGGTCACTCGCTACGTGAAGCTCGCGCCGAGCGACCCGGACGGCTACTACTCGTACTTCTACGTGAACGGACGCCGCACGACGCAGACCGAGATCGACGGGCTGCTCAGCCACGCGCGGCTCTCGGGCGACGGGTACAATCTCGTCCAGCAGGGCGACGTCAACAAGATCGTCACGATGGGACCGGTGCCGCGCCGTGGTCTGGTCGAACGGCTGGCGGGGATCAGCCAGTACGACGAGGAGCTCGAGCGGGCGGCGGTCAAGCGGACCGACCTCGACGGGAACCTCGAGCGGATCGGAACACTGCTCGCGGACATCAAGACCCGCCTGAACTCGCTCGAAGGGCAGCGGCTCCAGGCGATCCAGTACAAGCAGCTCCAGGACGACAAGCGACGGTACGAGGCGCGACTGGCTCGTGCCGGTCACCGGATGGCCGAGGAGGAGCTCGCCGCCTGCGGCAAGCAGGTCGCGGGGGTTCGGGAGGAGATCTCCCGGCTCGACGAGGAACGGACCCGGCTGGCCGCCCGCCAAGAGGAGCTCTCCGGCTCGATCGATCAGGTCGAGCGGGAGATCGCCGAGGCCGGCGGAGCGGCGGCGGTGAAGTTCAAGCAGGAACTCGACGAGAAGAAGATGGCCTTCGCCCGGCTCGACCAGAGCCTCGGGCACCTGAAGGAGGCCCTGGAGACCCTCGAGGCCGAGGTCGGCGAGCTCCAGAAGGCGGTGGCCGCCGACGAAGGGCAGCAAAAGACGCTCGCCGCGAAGGAGGCGACGCTCGCCGAGCGGCTGAGCTCCCTCTCCGACCGGTCCGAGGCCCAGTCCCAGGAGATCCAGGCGGCCACTTCGACCCCGGGTAAGTCGCAGGACAAGCTCGCGTCGGCCCGCCGCCAGCAGCTCGAGCTCGAGCGGCAGCGCGACACGAAGCAGAAGGCCTGGCAGGAGGCGGTGCAGGCTCGCGAGGCCGCGTCGGCCGTCGTGCAGGCGGCGGAGAGCGCCCAGGCCCAATCCGAGGACGACCTCCGAGAACGCGAGGTCGAGGTCAAGGACCTCGAGCTGCGCACGAAGGACGCCGGGCCGAGGCGCGGCGCAGGTCCGGCCACTGGCGACCTCCAGAAGCAGCTGTTCGGGCTGAAGCAGAAGGAGCAGGGCCTGACCGCCGAGGCCGACCGGCTCGCCCAGGAGGTCCTCGAGCTCAATCGGCGGTACCTCGCCCTGGACGCCCGCCTCAAGGCCCGCACGGACTCGGGGGCCCGGCCGAACGCGCTTGCCGCCGTCGATTTCTTGCTCTCGCAACGCAATCTCGGCAAGGTCACGGGCATCCGCGGGACCGTCGAGGAGCTCGCCGAGTTCGATCCGAAGTTCAAGGTCGCGCTCCAGGTCGCCGGAGGGAACCGGTTCCAGGCGCTGGTGGTCGAGACCGATCAGGTCGCCGAGGAGTGCATCCGGCTCCTGCGCGCCGAGAAGCGCGGCCGGGCGACGTTCCTCCCGCTCAACAAGATGCTCCCCGGCCGGGCCCACGGAAAGTCGATGGTCGTCGCGAAGGCCGCCGGGGCGAGTGGCTTCGCCCTCGACCTCGTCAAGTTCGATGAGGCGCTGCGGCCGGCGTTCTGGTACGCGTTCGGCGAGACGGTCGTGATGGACGATCTCGCGCACGCGCGCGCCCAGATGGGCGGCGTACGTCTCGTGACGCTCACGGGCGACCTCATCGAGGCGACCGGGGCGATCTCGGGAGGCTACGTCGACCCCTCGGGCAGCGGTCGCGGCGCGGACAGCGCGGTCGAACTGAAGCGCCTCGGCGACGAGCTGCGCGAGAAGAGCGCCGCGGAGAGCGCGGCGCGCGCCGAGCTCGCGAAGGTCGCCGAGGGGATCCGCGCCGCCGCCGAGGAACTCTCGAAGCGATCGATCGAAGACCAAGCCACCGCGTCGAACCGGGAGGTCCTCGCGAAGGACCTCACGGCCGCGCGCGAGCGGCTCGCGACCGCGCGCGCGCGGGGCCAGAAGGCGATCGCGGATCAGAAGAAGGGGGCCGCCGACCTCGAGCGGGCCGAGA
>JASHUJ010000055.1 GCA_030040035.1 Thermoplasmata archaeon | reverse complement strand
TCACCCTCGAGCCCACGGCCTCCGTGGGGGAGGCGACCCGGGAGATGCGCGAGCACCGCATCCACCGGATCCCCATCCTCGACCGCTACGGAAAGCTCGTCGGGATCGTCTCGCGGGCCGACCTCGCTGCCGCGCTCGCGGCCCGGACCCCACGATCACGCCGCGGCTCCCTCCACCCCTCCCCCCGCGGCCGGGGTGTCCACCTGAGGTCGACCGACCCGTACGCCGATGCCTGAGGCCGGGCGCTCGGTCAATTCGGCTCGACTGAGCCCCTAAGACGCATCGTCTCGATCTCGCGAACGTGTCCGCGGTCAAGTCCGCCCCGCGCCTAGCCGGACTCGCTTGGCTCGTCCTGCTCGGGGCGATGTGGGGCGCGATGTTCCCGATCGCGAAGATCGGCCTCGACGCCGGCGCCGAGCCGTTCTGGATGGTGACGCTGACCTTCGCCACGGCTGCTGTGGTCATGTTCCCGCTGGCCGCCGTCTCCCGGGCGCGGCGGCCGAGCGCGAGGGGCCTCCTCGAGTCCGGTGCCATCGGGGCGCTGATGATCGGCGGGATTAACATCCCCCTGTTCTGGGGCGAGCAGTTCGCGACCGGGGGCGCCGCCGCGATCGTATACGCCACATCGCCGGCCCTCAGCCTCGTGTTCTTGACCGCGTACAACCGGGGGCCGCGGCCGAACGTCCGGAAGGTCGGCGCCCTCGGGCTCGGGTTGCTCGGAGTGATCGTCCTCTCGCTCGCCGCCGCCCGCGGGGGTCCGATCACCGACCCTTGGGCCCTCGTCGCGTTCTCGCTCGGGGCGGTCTGTCAGGGAGGCGGCGCGGTGCTCATCGCCCGTCGGCGCCCTCAGGGCGAGGGCCTCTGGGGTCAGGCCTCGCAGTTCGCCGGGGCGACGATCGCGGGGTTGCTCGTCCTCGGCCTCCTCCTCCCGGCGCCGGTCCTGCCGCTCACGCTCGCGGTCGTCGGGCCGATGGCCTATGTCGCGCTCGTCTCCCTGGTGGCGGGGTACGTGATCTTCTTCCGCCTGATCCGAGCGTCGGGCCCCGTCTCGGCGAACCTCGTGACGTTCGTGAATCCGGTGGTCGCGCTGCTGCTCGGCGTTCTCGCGTTTGGCGAGACGTTCCAGATCTTCGAGGGGGTCGGCCTCCTCCTGGTCCTCGTCGCGCTCGTGGGGCTCGAGTTGCCAGAGCACCCCCGAGCGTCGCAGCCCTCGCCGAGCGTGGGAGGATCCCTCGCGCGCACGTGAAGTCCGCAGAGGGAGGGATCCGCGCCCCGGGCCCATCTAGCGGGCGCGGACCGGCTGCGCGGTCCGCACGACGGCGAGTCCCGTGGGGCCCAGCGCGTAGTGCGCGGTCCGTTCGAGATACTCCGCCACCCGTCGCCGCGTCTCGTCCGCCGCGCTGCGCGTCTCGATCAGTGCGGTCGTCCACTGGAGGAGCGCGGTCGCGCTGAGGTGAGCGGGCAGGCAGGACCGGGCGAAATCCTCTTCGAAGTTCTCCCACGCGAGCTCGGAACGGGCGCTCCCCGTGAGCACGGCACTCAGAAGCGCCGAGTTCGTTCCGGGATGCGCGGCGTAGGTCCCGAGGACGAGACGCAATTCCCCGATGCGAAGGTCGGCGCGCTGAGGGTCCTGCACGATCTCCACGAGCGGGAGGGTGCACGCCTCGGTGTGGGGGAGGGACGAGCGGGCCGCGGCGAACTGCCCGACGTGCACGTCGTGGAGGCGACGGACGTACATTTGCCAGAGATCGATCCCTTCCCGGAGGATCTCGGCCGGGACCTCTTCGCCCCGCGAGAGCCGTTCGGCAAAGTCCGTCATGCGGCGGAGGAGCGGTTCCAGCACTTCCGCGCGTTCCGACGCGAGCTCACTGCGGAGGTCTTGGACGGCCGCCTCCGTTTCGGCGGAGGACGCCTGGTTCTCCTCGGGAACGGCGGCCCCGACCGTCGCTCGCCGATGCCGAAGCAACCGGCGAGTCACGCTACGGGGTTTCGCTGAGGGGGCGTTGTGTCCCGGCTCGCTCATGACGATCCCACCCGGGACCGGTCGCATAACGCTCGCGTAAAGTCGACGTGACGAACGGCCGAACTCGCGGGGAGCGTACGATTGCCCGATCCACCCCGGCGCACGAACGACCTTGACATTGGGCCCCGGACGACATCGGATCGTTGGTGGGCGCCTCTCGTACGCGGGGGACACCCGTGCCGGCCTCCCCCCTTCCAACGCGCGGTCTCCGGGAGCGTAGTGGCGTTCTCGAATTCGGGGAGTTTCGGAGACGAACGCCGTGCCCAAGAGGGTCCGGTGTCCGCCGGTCTAAATAGAATGAAACCGTCTGCGCCGACGGGGGGAAGACTCCTCGATTCAACGAGGGTTTGTAGAGAAAAATGGGAGAGAGAAGGCGACTGATCACACTGGTGATCGTGACCGGGGCCATCCTGGCGATGGTGGCATCGTACGGTGCCGCTTCGCTGGGAGCGCACACCACGGCGGCTCCCGTCGCGACTCACGTCGCGACGCCGCCGCTCGCCAGCACGGTGGGCGCCCCGACCAAGGGATCGACCGTAGCGACGACACTCTCGGCCAATGTCCAGTACGCGAAGTTCGGACCTCGCCTGACCACGGATGTACCTAGGACGGACGCGGGAAAGTTGGCCCAGCAGCCCGGCTGCTCGGGAACGTGCCCGATGGGCATCACCGACTACGGCCTCACCTCGACTGAAGGGGCGGCCACCTACTCGCCAACCTTCCTGCAGTCGTACTGGGACACGGGGACGACCTTGGGTCTTGGAGTGGCGAACGGTGGCGGCTGTCTCGACCCCGACGCGGACAGCGGATACTGCTTCACGCTGCAGCAGAACGCAGTCATTCACGACATGTTCCACACCGGCTCCGATGGTTTCTACTGGACCCAGAACGTGGCGGAGATGGCGTACGACGGCTCGTGCTCGAGCCCCTGCGTTTCCGGAACGTTCAGCGTCACCTTCATCGACAACATCTGGAACTTCAGCTACAGCGGGGGAATCTGCCCGTCGGACAAGAATACCGGCGGAGGATGCATCAACCCGAACAAGATCGCCGGGAACCAGCTGGGAGCATGCGACGGGGGGACCGGCGGTGCGCCCGACTACTACTACTGCGTAGCCGCAACGGTCTACAACATCACCTTGCCGTTCACCGTGACCGCAGCCACGAACGTGAATTACTTCGGGTGCGCGACGGGTGACAACTGCGTCTACTTCTACGGTACAGTGCAGAAGGGACTCGGTTCGCCGCAGGGCCCGGGCTACTACGACGAAGTGAAGTTCAAGATGGACGATGGGGCGACGGCGCCCACCTGGCAGGTCAAGTACGTCGCGACGCCCGTCGGGCTGCCGCAGGACTTTGAGTGGGTCTTTGGCGGTCCCGGCGGCGGATCGGGCAACGCGATCGAGACCTTTGGCGATCTCCAGTCGGAGTGGTGCAACTCCGGATCGGCCTGCCTCTATCAGACCAACTGGAAGTCGATCAAGAACGCCTGGTCCTCGGGCTACGACACGGCCGAGTACATCTACGACGTCTACGTCATCCCGCAGTTCAACTTCCGCGACGCAGCCGAACTGTACTTCGCCGCCGACAACCCGCAGGTGTACGTGTTCTAGGCGAGGGGTCACACCGCGAGGAGGCACACGGGGCCGGCGCTCGAGCGCCGGCCCCTCAACCCATTCTTTCCGCTTTTCCTCGTCTGGGTTGGTAACCCGGAAGCAAGGGAGGACGGGCTCACGGCCCGGGCACAGACTCTCGCACGATCGGGGCCACCCGCCGGCCGATCAGGTCGATCGATCGGAGCATCTTCTCGTGCGAGACGTCCGCGACCCCCGTCATGAAGGTCATCCGCACGAGACCACCGAGCGCCCGGGCATGGTGAACGATCTTCTCGGCGACCTCCTCGGGGTCCCCGACGACGAGGGCGCCTTCGGCGCCGTTCTGGGCCTCGAAGTCCTCCCGACGGACCGCCGGCCAGCCTCGCTCGCGTCCGATCTCCGTCATAGCTCGGGCCCAGCCGGGATAGAAGTCCTCGACGGCCTCCTTCCGGCTCTCGGCCACGTAGCCGAGGCTGTGCATGCCGACTCGCAGGGTATCCGGAGAGAACCCGGCGGTTCGAGCGGTCTTCCGGTAGAGGTCTACGAGCGGCCGGAACTGTCGGGTCTCCCCGCCGATGATCGCGACCATGAGCGGGAGGCCGAGCGCCCCGGCGCGCACGAACGACTCCGGCGTCCCTCCGACGCCGACCCAGATCGGGAACGGGTTCTGAACCGGACGAGGATAGATGCCCTGCCCCGTGAGCGGGGGGCGGAATCGCCCCGACCAGGTGACCCGTTCGTGGTCCCGGATCTTGAGCAGCAGCTCGAGCTTCTCGGTGAACAACGCGTCGTAGTCTTGGAGTGAGTAACCGAACAGCGGGAAAGCCTCGATGAACGAGCCGCGCCCCGCGACCATCTCGGCCCGCCCGCGCGAGATCAGGTCCAGCGTCGCGAACTCCTGGAACACCCGCACGGGGTCCGCCGCGCTGAGGACCGCGACCGCGCTCGTCAGTCGGATCCGCTCGGTCCGGGCGGCAGCGGCCGCCAGGATGACCGCGGGCGCGGAGTCGAGGAAGCCCTTACGGTGGTGCTCCCCGATGCCGAACAGATCGAGCCCCGCGGACTCCGCTCGCTGGATCTGGGCGAGGAGGTCCCGCATCCGATCGACCGGAGGGGCGTGGTCGCTCCGTTCCTCGAAGGCGGCGACAAAACTGTCGATACCGACCTGGAACGGCATGGGACGGCGTCGGTTACGGCGAATGCTACTAAGAGTTCACGCCGGCGGCTCTCCTGCCTGGCGATTCCTCGCGGCCGGTGTCGGGCCGGTCCTCCCAGCTCGCCCACTCGGAACCATCGATCTGTTCGCTCGCCGGACGAACGAACGCCGGGACCTCCGCGGCCGAGGCGTCGTCCTCGGTGGAACCGGGGGTAATGCACT
>JASHUJ010000054.1 GCA_030040035.1 Thermoplasmata archaeon | reverse complement strand
CGGGGACCGAGGTCGGGGTCGGCGGATTCGTTCCCACGACCTTGAAGCCCGCTGCGCCGCTGGTGGCGTTCGGGGCCACGTCGAAGACGGTGTGATTCAGCGTATCCCAGTTGGTGAGCGGGATCTGGAGGTGCCAAGTGCCCCCGGAGCCCACCGTGAGCGGATAGCCCTCCCCGGCCGAGAGGTTGTACCACTGCACCTTGAACCACCATTCCCCGGACGCCGTCTTTCCCTGGAGGAACTGTACCGAGACTGACTCGATCGTCACGGGGGCGGGGGTATGGGATGGGAGGACGAGGACCCCGGCGACGATCAGCGCCAGCAGCACGACGACGAAGGCCGCGACGATCGCCACCAGCGTGAAGATGATCCGCTTGCGCATGCGGTGGGGGTTGCGAATCGCCATCTAAAGAACCTCCCGGTCCACTCGTACCGACGCGCTTCGGCCGTTGGCCCCGTCTACTGGAAGTCCGACGGAGCGAGCGTGCTGACGGGGATCGAGGCGAGCACGGTCGAGGGGCTCCCGGTGTACGTGAGGTAGATGTAGCACGCCCCCTGCTCGTCAAAGCACCACGGCGGCGCCCCGTGGTAGTCATCGTAGTCGGACTGGTAGGTCGGGACGTAGCCGTGCGGGGCGCCCGAGTCGGTCTCGTGGCAGCCGTCCTCCGCGGTCTGATCCTCGAACGTCACGCCACCCGCGTTCGCGACGCACATGAAGTCGAGCGGCGGGACGATCGTCCGATCGCCGATCGTCTCCGAGCTCGTGTGCAGGTAGACGACCAGCGTGTCGCCGTTCTCGAGCGTGTCGACCCCCTGCTGGAGCGGCGTGAACAACGCCAGCCGGTTGTAGTACGTGCTGTACGCGGCCCCTTCGAAACCGCCCGCGTTGAAATTGCCGCAGTAGCCGAGCGTCGGCGCGTCGGCCGCGGGCGACGTCGTGACACCCGGGAACCACGTCATGGAGGCCAGGGTTCCGTTGACCAGGATCGTGGTTCCGCCGGTGGCGGTGCTGTTGTAGCAGACGAAGTAGAAGTCGATCTCATCGAGCGGGATGCCGGACGGGGAGTGCGTCGAGACAATGATCTGAGCGGACGGCATGGACGAGAAATTTCCCGTGACGGTATTCTCGCACTCGGCGAACCAGCTGGTCGTGGGAGGCTCGTCGCCCGCGTTGCCCACCCAGCCACCGACGTCCCCGCTGTCCAGACCGTAGGTCCCGCCGTAATCTTGCTCGCTGTAGTCGCTGATATTGTACCCCCACGGTTGGCAATCGGTCGGATCGCCCCAGACGGGATTGCTGCCCCCCGTACGGACGACGAAGCTGATCGCGGGGGGCGCGAGCGGCGTATTGAAACGGAACGACCACAGCAGCGCGCCCGCGACGATCGTCAGGGCGATGAGCAGGATGACTCCGATGATCTCGGCGACACCGCGGCGATTCCGCCGGCGGCGCGACGCCAACCGAGGGCGCATTACCATATTCATGCGCATTGGGGTGTTATCAACCTTCCGGAGCGGAGCGCGCTGATCCGAGAGGGCCCCGAGGCACCGAGGGACCTCCGATCTCGGTGAAGGTTTCGAGGCTTCGGCGCAGCCTTAAATCAGCGCGTCCGCTCGAGCCCCCGATGGCGGCGAAACGAACGGCCGAAGCGGTCTGGGAGCACGATCTTCTCCACGGAAGCGGGACGGTGAAAGGGACCAGCGGGGCCTTGCCCTCGATGGGGGTGTCGTGGTCCGCCCGCACCGAAGCGCCGGGCGGCAAGACGAGCCCCGAGGAATTGCTGGCGGCCGCACATGCGGCCTGTTACTCGATGGCCCTCTCGGCCGGGCTGGGCCGGATGCAGAAGCCGCCGGAGCGGCTCGACGTGCGGGCGACGGCGACCTTCGACAAGGTCGGCGACGCCTGGAAGGTCACCACGATGGAGCTACAGGTCACCGGCAAGGTTCCCGGCATCAGCCCGGCGGAGTTCGAATCCGCGGCGCAAGCGGCGGGTCAGGGATGCCCGATCTCAGGCGCGCTGAAGGGGAACGTCGTCGTTTCCGTTCAGGCCAAGCTCGCCTGAACTCCGATCTGCGGGCCCGGCGCGGGAACGCCGGCGCGTCAGCCCCCGAAGTCCGAGAGGTGGCGTTGGGTCCGATGCCCGCCCGTCGGCTCGTCGTGCGACGAGGGGCTGGAAGTCGCGGGGGTAGGAGGTTCGTCCGGGGCGCGAAGGAGGCCCGCGACGACCGCCGAGTCGGGCTCGACGGCACAGAGGTATCCCACCTCTTCCGGCCCAAGTTCCAGCTCTCGGGCGATCTGGGTCGCGGCCTGCCGAACGGCCGCCGGGCTTCGGGGAAGTCGAGCGGTCGCGAAGATCGCATCGAGGAACGGGAGCACGGATTCGCGGGCTTTGCGGCGTGAGAGGTGGAACCGGCGACCGGCCTTTCCCGCCACCGAGTCCCGGATCGCTCGCTGCGAGCGCGACCGGCCCATTTCCCCAAGGAATTGCGGGAATGCGACGCCGCTCGATCGCGGCGCCGGTCGGTCCCGGAGCGCGAGCGCGACGCCCCCGGTAAGCACCTCCGATCCGTAGCTCCACAGCGACCAGACCCGGGCACGACGCGCCCGGTCGAGGAGGTGCGAGGCGGCGGCGAGCGCGACGAACCCCGCGTCCCGGTGCCGGGCGTCGGGCGCGAAGTGGGGAATGTTCTCCTCGATCCAGGGCAAGAGATCGTCCGGGGGCGCGTCCAGCCGGTCCCGCACCTCGACGGACCGATAGAACCGGGGAGTGGTGAGCACTTCCTGGGTGAGTGCCTCCATGTCGGCCGCGAGGTCGCGGGCCCCGAGGACCGACAGCTGGACCTCGTCCGGCGGGAGAATGGAGATCGCGTCCACGTCGTTCAGCGCGGCCCGGAAATCGCCGCGCGACCGGCGGACGATCGCCTCGATTGCCCCGGGCGCGAGCCGGAGATGCTCGTCGGCCACGATCTGGTCGAGGCGTCGGCGGACATCGGACTCCGAGATCGGGTAGAAGCGGATCCGGCGGACCCCGGTCCGGAACGCGGTCGAATACCGGGAGAGTTCGCGTTCATCGTTCGCGGTCAGGATGAGAGGCTGGCGGGTCGCGCGCACGAGACGGGCGATCGCGGCGACCCCGCCGCGGTCCGAGAGATCCGCCGTGTGTCCGAGCGACCGCCACTCTTCAACGTCCCGGCGGGCGGCGGGAAGGCGCGCCCACGCGGAGTTCCCCGGGGTCCGGGGCAGGTCCTCCCAATCCGAAAAGGGAGCCGGCTTGGCGCCCGGTTTGAGACCGTACGAAGCGTTCAGCGCCTCGACGGATTGGTACCGCCCCCGTAGAAACTCGCGGAGCGAGGGAGGCTGCGGGCGTGCGCGGGGCGTGTCCGTGAGCCGCCCGGAGAGCGAGTCGGCCTCGTCCAGCAGGATGAGCGCCCGACGCCGTCCACCGCCCGGCTCGGAGTCGGCCAACGTGTGCGTGATCGCCGCGCGCCCGGCGACCTGTTCGAGCGCCGACTCATTGCGCGCATCGGAGGCGTTCATCTCGACCACGGTCCATCGATGTTCGGCGGCGACCGCCAGGGCGGCCGAGGTCTTCCCGACGCCGGCGGGACCCGTAAGCACCGCCGCCCGCTGCGTCGGAGGCCGCTCCCCGGCCCAGGCATCCGCCCAGGCGCGGAGCTCCGATCTCGCCCTCGGATTGCCCACCAGGTCGTCGAGTCGGCTCGGACGCAGCCGCTCCGCGAGCGGCACGACGGGACGGGCCGTGGACCCCATCGCGCGACGAGACCAGCGTTCCCATATGAGATGCGAGGCTGGGAAGTACGTCGTGCCGGACTCAGGACGCACCGAAAGACGTCCCGCTGCGGTCGCGCCGGGCAGGGGCCACCCGTGAACGCGGACGGCGGACATTGACCGCCATGGAACGGCGCCCGATCTCCCACACTTCCCTCTCGACTTCCGTGCTGGGCATCGACCTCGGCCCGGGCCGGCCCCTCGCGGGACCCGAGGCCCGGAAGGCTGCAGCGAATCTTCGATCGGTGGTCCGGTCGGGCGTCACGACGATTGCGCTGGGGCCCCCCGCTCAGTTGGCAGCGTCGGCCGCGTTGATCCGCTCAGCCCTCGCAGAGCGCGACGGGGGCTATCTGTTCGTCGTCGAGTGGCCCGAGTCATCGACGGCGCCGATGCGTCCCGCATCGCCCGTTTCCGCCTCTCCGGTGCGGACGTCGCCGTTGGCCAGCGGTCTGGAGCCGTTGCTCGAGATCGTTCGCGGGGTACGAGAAGTGGGTGAGGTCCTCATCGACTGGCTCCGGCCGAACGAGACGTCTGGCGATACCGAGATTGAGGATCAGCTCGACAGACTGACCGCGGAGGGCGAGATCGCC
>JASHUJ010000053.1 GCA_030040035.1 Thermoplasmata archaeon | reverse complement strand
GTCCGGCGGCGGGGACGCCGGCTCGGCGCCCGGCGTCTCGATCGACGGTTCGAGGATGACGACGTCGCGGACCTCGTCGCCCTCGTCGAGGCGGATCACGCGCACGCCGAGCGTGTTCCGCGCCTGCGTGCGGATGCCCTTCACCGCCATGCGGATCGTGACCCCGCGCTGGGTCGTGACGAGGACCTCGGAGGCGTCGGTGGTGGGCAGGACCGCGACGACCGAGCCGTTCCGGCCGCCGGTGCGGATCGTGCGGACGCCCTTCGCGCCCCGGCGCGTGCGCCGGTAGTCGTCGGTCGGGCTGCGCTTGCCGAACCCGGTGGTCGTGACGGAGAGGAGGGTCGGGAACTTCGGGCTCACCGGCGCGAGCGCGACGACGCGGTCGCCCTTCTCCTCGGACAGGCGGACGCCGATGACCCCGTACGTCGCCCGGCCCATCGGGCGGACCTCGGCGACCGGGAAGCGGACGAGCTGGCCCGCGTGCGTCGCGAGGAGGAGCTCGGTCGCCTCGTCGCCGACGAGCGTCACGTCGACGAGCTCGTCGCCCGCGTCGAGCAGGATCGCCTGGATGCCGCTCGTGCGGATGTTCTGGAACTGGTCGAGCGTCGTGCGCTTCACGGTCCCCTGGCGGGTCCCGAAGACGAGCGCGCCCGTGCCGCCCAGGTCGTGGAGCGGCAGGAGCGTCTGGACCCGTTCGCCGTCCTTGAGCCGCGGGAGGAGGTTGATGACGGCCTTCCCCTTCGACTGCCGGCTCCCCTCGGGGAGCTCGTAGGCTTTCAGCTGGTAGACCCGGCCGAGGTTCGTGAAGAAGAGGACGTTGTCGTGGGTCCGCGTGAGGAACGTGCGGATGACGTAGTCCTCCTCCTTCGTCTGCATCTGGACGAGGCCGCGGCCGCCCCGGCGCTGGCGCCGGTACTGCTCGAGCGGCAGGCGCTTGATGTAGCCGTCCCGGGTGACGAGGACGACGACGTCCATGTCGGGGATCAGGTCCTCGAGCGTGCGCTCCGTGAACGCGGGCACGATCCGCGTGCGCCGGGGGTCGGCGAACCGGCTCTTGAGGTCCGTGAGCTCGTCGACGACGAGCCCGTCGAGGAGCTCGGGCGACGCGAGGATCTCCTTGAGGTGCTGGATCAGCGCCTCCTTCTCCGCCCGCTCGGTCTCGACCGCCTCGCGCTCGAGCGCGGTGAGCCGGGCGAGCCGCATGTCGAGGATCGCCTTCGCCTGCTCGCTCGAGAGCAGGAACTTCCCCATGAGGCTCGTCTCGGCGACCTGGACGTCCTTCGACCGGCGGATGATCCGGATCACCTCGTCGATGTGATCGATCGCGGTGAGGAACCCCTCGAGCAGGTGGAGGCGCTCCTCCGCCTTCCGCAGGTCGAAGCGCGTGCGCCGGGTGAGCGTCCCGCGCCGGTGCTTCAGGTGGAGCTCGAGGAGCCCCTTCAGCGGGACGACGCGGGGCTCGCCGTCGACGAGGCACAGGTTGATCACGCCGAAGCTCGTCTCGAGCGGCGTGTGCTCGTAGAGGCGGTTCAGGACGATCTCGCTCGGCGCGTCCCGCCGGAGCTCGAGGACGACCGAGGTGCCGTCCCGGTCCGACTCGTCGCGCAGATCGGTGATCCCGTCGATCCGCTTCGTCTTGACGAGGTCGGCGATCAGCTCGAGGAGCGCCGCCTTGTTGACCTCGTACGGCACCTCGGTGATCACGATCTCGTCCTTGCCGGCCCGCTCGCGCAGCTCGGCCGTGCCGCGCAGGCGGATCGTGCCGCGGCCGGTCTCGTACGCCTCCCGGATCCCCTCGGTCGAGAGGAAGCCTCCCGTCGGGAAGTCCGGACCGGGGATGACCTGGAGGAGGTCGTCGAGCGTCGCGTCCGGCCGTCGGAGGAGCAAGAGGAGGCCGTCGACGATCTCGCCCAGGTTGTGGGGCGGCATGTTCGTCGCCATGCCGACCGCGATCCCGGCGGAACCGTTGACGACGAGGTTCGGGAGCTTGGACGGGAGGACGTTCGGCTGCTTCAGCGAGCCATCGAAGTTGTCGGACCAGTCGACCGTCTCCTTCTCGATGTCGAGCAGCAGCTCCTCGGCGAGGGCGCTCAGGCGAGCTTCCGTGTACCGCATCGCCGCCGGCACGTCGCCGTCGATCGAGCCGAAGTTCCCCTGGCCGTCGATGAGCGGGTAGCGCAGGCTGAACGGCTGGGCCATCCGCACGAGCGCATCGTACACCGCCATGTCCCCGTGGGGGTGGTACTTGCCGAGGACGTCGCCGACCGTGCGGGCGCTCTTGCGGAACGGCCGGTCGTGGGTCGCCCCCGACTCCCACATCGACCAGAGGATGCGCCGCTGGACCGGCTTGAGCCCGTCCCGCGCGTCGGGCAGGGCGCGCCCGACGATGACGCTCATCGCGTAATCGATGTACGATCGGTGCATCTCCTGCTCGAGCGGGCGGTCGTGCACCCGGTCGGCGGGCGGTTCCGGCGGAGCCGGGGAGGCGGGCGGCGCCGCGCTCATGGCCCTCCGCGGGCGGCCGGGCCGAGCTGCGCGGCGAGGCGACGGTCCGCGCCCGCGAGGAAGGCGTCCCGGTGGCCGGGCGGGATCGTCGCGCCGGCGGCGACGCGGTGGCCCCCGCCCTCGCCGCCGACCTCGCCCGCCGCCTCGCGGCAGACGTTCGCGAGGTCAAGCCCCCGGTCGACCAGTCGGGTCGTGCCCCGCGCGCTCACCTTGATCGCTTCACCGAGCGAGGAGGTGAAGACGAAGACGGGTCGCTCGGGGGGCAGGAGGTAGTTCATCGCAAGTCCCGCTTGGGTCCCGGCGAGCGTCGTGTCCGGGCTCTCGAACCAGGTGAGGTACTCGAGCGAATTAACTCCGCCGTCCTCGATCCGTCGGAGCCCGGCGAGGATCCCCGCACGCCAGGACTCCTCCGCCGTGCGGGCGCGCCCGAGCGCTCCCGGGTCCCCGAGCGCGAAGGCGATGCCGACGCCGGGCATTCCGGCTCGGCCGGCCGCGTTCTGGAGGTTCGAGATCTCCTCGGCATCGAGCCCGAGCGCGGGGACGAACCAGCGGTCCTGATCGAGCACGGTCGCGAACTCGGGCAGCACGTGGCTCGCCGCGAGGCGGGCCCTGAGCGCGTCCGCGAGGCGCCGGGCGTCGGCCGGCGGGAGCTGGGCGGGCGCCGCCCCCGGCTCGAGTCCGAGCGTCCGGACGAACGCGGCGGACTCTTCGGGATGGCCCGACAGCCCGCGGTAGAACGGATCGATGCTCGTCGCGATGGCCCCGGCGACGGTGGGCCCGAACAGGGCCAGCCCGGGCCGGCGGACGAGGACGGACCGCCGGGCGGCCTCCTCGACGAGCCGGGCGTTGAGCCCCCGGAACCCGCCGACGTGCTGGCGATCCCCGATCGCGCCGGAGAGCCCCCACGGCGCGTTGTCCCAGTTAAGCGGGTCGAGGAAGATCGTGAAGAGCCACGTGAGCGTCGACGCGCAGAGCTCGCTCATCCCGTCGACGCCCCAATCGAGGGGATTGACCATCGCGACGTGCGCCGGGAGTGCCGCGCCCTCCGGGCCCGGGGGGTAGCGGTGGTGATCGAGGACGATCACCGGCCGGGACTGGCGGGCGAACAGGTCGAGCCAGCTCGCCCCGGTGTCGACGACGAGCAGGGGCGTTCGCGAACCCGCGATCAGCCCGGCCATCCGCTCCCGCTCCACGCCCTGGAGCGCCGTCGCCTGGACCGGGTCGCCGAGCCGGGCGAGCGCGCGGAGCGCGGAGGAAGCGCTCGCGATCCCATCCGCGTCGTAGTGGTAGATCACCCGCCAGCGGCCGGGGTGGCCGAGGAGGAGGGATCGGGCGCGTTCGAACTCCTGCGAATACCGGGGATCCGGAACGAACCCGTCCGGCCCCGAGGGCATCACTCCACCTGAAGCGCCGCGCCCCGGGCGGAGTACCGCCAGCTCTCGGGGATGCGTCGGCGCTGTCGGTAGTACCGCGCGAGGCGGCGGATGCGGGACTCCATGAGCGAGAGCCCCCGGCGGTTCGCGAGGTCCTTCGGGTGGGTCTCGAGGTGGCGCTGGAGGTGGACGACGCGCTTGAGGAGCGCCTGGAGGTCGTCGGGGATCTCGGGGTGGATGCCGGCGTCCGAGAGGACGACCTCGAGCCGCTTGCCCGTCACGGCGCGGACGCTCGGGACGCCCATCGAGTCGCGCAGTTGCTGGCCGACCTGGGCGGCCGGCCGGCCCGCCTTCGAGAGCTGGACGGCCTGGGCGACGATCTCCTCGGTCGTCAGGGTCACCCACTCCGGCTTCGTCAGGGGGTACGGGCGGTGGGATCCCGACCGCCCCTTCCTCCCGGAGTGGATGCGCGACACGGCTGGGCGCGGACGACCGTATGGTACTTAGGTCTAGCGGGCGAGCACGGTGACGGCGGTGCCCGGGCGCGTCGCTAGGCGATCCGATCGGACTTCTCGAGCGTCTCGACCAGGTACTTCTTGCCGTCGGCCGTGATGTGGTAGCGCACGCGCGACGAGGTCTTGCGCGTGCGGGCCGGAAAGTTCGCGCCGTCCTGGACCTCGACGAGGCCGTTGCGCACGAGCAGCCCCAGCGCGAGCGGGACCTTGACGTGCTCGCGTTCGACCGCCCAGAACTTCTCGAGGAGCCGCTCGATGTCGGTGAGCTCGAGCAACTGATCGCCGGCGTGGCCCTCCCCGATCGATTCGGCCCGGTTGAGCTGCTGGAGGATCGCCACGAGCGTCGATCGGACCGGGTCCGAACGGTCACCCGACGGCATGTGGGCTAGTGCTAGGTCGGGTCCCCCTACTTAAACCGGGAGGCGCCGCCGAGGGCTCACTCGACCCGGTTCGTGCGGCGGAGGCTCTCGAGGAGGTACGCCTTCCCCTGGGTCGTGATCGTGTACCGCTCTCCGATCACGCGCCCCCGGTCCCAGGCGTACTCGATGTCGGTGAGCTGCTTCGCATACCCGTTGCCCACGAGGACCCCGACCGCGGTCTCGACCTGCGGGGTCGTCAGGTTGGGGTAGCCCCCGTGGGCGAGCTTGTGATGGAGCTCGGCGATCTCGAGGCCCTCGAGGGTCGCCTCCTCCATCTCCGCCTTGTTGAGCTGGCGCAGGATCTCGAGGATCTCCTCGCGGAGCTCGGCGGCCCGTTCGGCCGGACGCTCGTCCATCCGACCGTTGGAGTCCCCGGAGGAAGATGAGCGTTCCTGCCGGCCGAGCGCACCTCTTTTAGCCCGACCCGCTAGATACCTACGCCACCATGGCGTGCACCTGCCGGAATCCGGCGCGCTGCCCGATCTGCAACACGCCGGTGCGGATCCCGCTCACGAACCTCGAGAACGCCTCGGGCGCCCAGATCCTCGTCGACCGGTTCGCGCGTCGGGACTCGTCGTCCTCGCGGGAGGGGCTGCGTCGGCTCATCGAAGGATGGGGCAGCTGTCCCGCCTGCGGCCACACGATCCACTTCGAGCACTCGCGCTCGTGCGTCGCGGAGGCGCTCAGCGCGGCCGGCGTCCCCCTCGCCGAGCGAGAGTCGATCCTCTCGAAGATCACGTTCCCCGAAGGCTGACGGGGGGAGCCCGTGCCCGGCGAGGAGGAGTTCGTCGTCACCCCGTATGAGGTGCGGGGTCGGATCGACTACGACCGGCTGCGCGAACTGTTCGGCACGCAGGCGCTGACCCCCGAGCTGCTCGCGAAGATCCACCGCCTCGCGGGCGGCGAGCTCCACCCGGCGATCCGCCGCGGGATCTTCTACTCGCACCGGGACCTCGGGTCCCTGCTCGACGGGTACGCGAACGGCCGGCCGTTCTTCCTCTACTCCGGGCGCGGACCGTCCGGCCCGCTCCACACCTCCCATCTCCTGCACTTCGACCTCTGCCAGTGGTTCCAGCGACGCTTCGGGGTGCCGATGTACCTCCAGATCACCGACGACGAGAAGTTCTGGGCCCGCTCGGGCCTCTCGCGGGAGGAGACCGTCCGCTGGGGCTACGAGAACCTCTACGACATCCTCGCCCTCGGGTTCGATCCGAAGCGGACGCACACGTTCTTCGACTCGCGCTCGATCGCCGCCCTCTACCCGCTCGCGATCCGCGTCGCGCGCAAGATCCCGTACTCGACGGTGAAGGCGGTCTTCGGCTTCGAGCCGAGCACGAACATCGGGCTCACGTTCTACACGGCCCTCCAGACCGTCCCCGCGTTCTGGCCCTCCTGGGCGGAGGGCCGGACGATCCCGTGCCTCATCCCGTGCGGGATCGACCAGGACCCGCACTTCCGGGTCACGCGCGACATCGCCGAGGGCCTCGGGTATCCGAAGCCGGCGCTGCTCCACAGCCAGATGGTCCCGGGCCTGCTCGGCGAAGGCGCGATGTCGACGAGCGGTGAGCGCGCCGACAACTCCCTGTTCCTGAACGACCCGCCCGAGGTCGTGGACCGCAAGGTCCGCCACGCGTTCACGGGCGGTCGGGCGACCGTCGAGGAGCAGCGTCGCCTGGGGGCGACGCCCGAGATCTGTTCCGTATGGGCCCAGTGGCGGATGCGCTTCGCGGAGTCGGAGGAGAAGTTCGAGCAGGTGACCCGCGACTGCCGCTCGGGGGCCCTTCTCTGCGGGGACTGCAAGTCCGAGATCCTCGAGCGGATCCACGCGTTCTACGACCAGCACGCGATCGCCCGCGAGAAGGTCAAGGACTGGGCCGAGTCGACGATCGTCGCCTCGGCTCCGAAGGACCTCTGAACCTCGCGCGGGGGTCGTTGGGCAGCGCGCCCGCCATCCCCGGACGCGGCCGAGCTAGCCCACTTCTCGTCGCGGCTCGGGCGGACGGCGGTCCTCGGGCTCGGGCTCCCGGCGCTCGAGATCCGGTCGGGGGGCGCCGGAGGCTTCCGGCTCGTCGTCCACCGGGCCGCCTTCCACGGCGGTCAGGAGCCGGAGCATCGGCCGAAAGAGCGAGCGCTCCGCCCGGATGGGATCGAGCGTGTACGCCCGCTCGAAGGCGGCGACCGCCTCCTCCATGTCCCCCAAGCTGAGGAGCGAGAGGGCGAGATCGAGCCAGCTCTTCGATTCGCGGCCACCTTCGCGCTCGCCATTCTCCTCGACGCGGTCGTCGGGCGGCGGGAGTTCGGGCGCCGGTGGGGGCGCCGGGCCCCCGGTGAGCTCGCGCGAGAGTACGAGCGCGCGCTCGAACGCGGCCGACGCGGCGACCTCCTCGCCGGATTCCGCGAGCGCGACGCCGAGTCGGTGCCAGGCGACCATGTCGTCCGGGGTCAGCGCGACCGCATGCCGGTAGGCGGAGGCGGCGAGCCCCCACTCCTCGCGGAGCGATCGGGCGATCCCGAGGTGGAACCAGGCCTCCGGGTTCTGGGGGGAGAGCGCGACCGCCCGGGAGAGCGCCTCCTCGGCCTCGACCGCGAGCCCCACGTGGGCGAGCGAGATCCCGTAGTACGCCCAGGCTGCGGCATGCTCCGGATCCTCCCGGATCGCCGTGCGGAACGAGCGAACGGCCTCGCCGTATTCGTGGCGCAGAAAGAACTGCACCCCGAGGTCGAAGCTCTCGCCCACTTCCCCGCACCCGGCGCGGAGGGGAGGGCCATCGCTCGGAAAAGCCTGCCGCGCGAGTCGCAGCGATCGCGCGCGCGCCCGCCCGGGCGCCGCCCTGCGCCTCCGCCGCCTTTATATCCTCGCGCGGGTCGATAGCGTCCGAGGAATCCCAGAGCCCAGCGCCGAATCGAGCGTCTCGCCCGTCCTTCTTTTGCGACGAGTGTTCGCGCGACGAGCTGAGCTACGGAGTTCCCACGGAAACAACCCCGACAAAGAGGCGAAACGCGAATGGCCGACAAGCCCCTAACGAAAGTGCGAGACCTGACGCCGAACTCGAAGCAAGTGAACGTGCTGGCCAAGGTGGTCAGCATCGGTGAGCCCAAGGAGGTCATGGGCAAGTTCGGCGATCCCCGCAAGGTCTGCGAGGCGGTCGTCGGCGACGACACCGCCACGATCATCCTCTCGCTCTGGAACGAGCAGATCGGTTCGATCCAGAAGGACGAGATCATCCTGGTCGACAACGGCTACGTGTCGCTCGTCCGCGGCCACATGCGCCTGAACGTCGGCCGCTACGGCAACCTGTCGAAGTCCACCGAAGGGATCGGCGAGATCAACTCCCAGCTCGACATGAGCCAGCAGGAGTTCGAGAGCGAGCGCCGGTCGTTCGGCGGCGGCTACCGCGACCGCGGCGGCGGGGGCCGCTACGGCGGCGGCGGTGGCGGCGGCGGCGGGGGTCAGGGGCGGGACCGCTCCGACACCTACCGGCGCTACTAGGGTCGGCGCTCCCGCGCGGGACCCGCGCCCAACCTCTTCCCCGGCGCGCGAGCGCCGGGGGCCGGCCCCATTCGACGGGCCGCACGGCGAGCAGCCCGATAGATAGAAATGGGCCGTCCCGCTGAGCGACGCAAGGCTCCATGGCCGATGAACCCCGGGAACTGACGCTCTACGTCCAGTCGAAGAAGGCCGTCACGACGTTCTACCGGACGCCGACGACCCAAGGCACGACCTCGATGTCGGCGCTCCCGCCGGGAGCGCCGGGCGCCGGATCCGACACGTCGACCGCGCTCGGCGATCCCGTCTACTTCCTCTCCGACGAGCAGGCCCGGTGCGTCGCGCTCGCCGAGGACCTCGCCGAGAAGCGGGGCTACAAGGTGCACGTCGTCGACGTCGAGAAGGCCGGGATGATCGAGCGGATCATCACCGAGCACCTGCGGGGCGTCCAGACGTTCCCCGTCCTGATCTCGCCCCTCGGCCAGCGGCTCGAGGGGTCGGCGAAGTTCACGGAGGAGGAGCTGTCCGCGATCATGCCGACCGAGCTGAAGGGCGCCCGGGCGTTCTCCTACCTCAAGGTGCGCGGCGGCGACCTCGACCGGATCCGTCGCCTCCTCGAGAGCCTGCCCGAGGTCAAGGAGCTCCACTTCCTCACGGGGGACTGGGACATCCTGGTCGTCCTCGACTTCGAGAACGGCACGTCGAACAAGCGGCGCGTGCTCGACTTCGTCACCGACCGGATCCGCGGGATCCCCGAGATCCTCGACACGTCGACCGTCGTGCCGGAGTACTCGCTCACGAAGTTCCCGCTCTAGCGCTCCGCCGCCCCCGCGCGCGCCGTCGTCGGGCCCGCGTCCGGCCCGGGACGACCCCGATGTGCCGGACGCCCCCGCCGCGCGCGGGATCGCCGGGCTCGGCCGTGCCGTAGAGCGCCTCGACCGTGAGGGGATGGTCCTCGAGCCACGCGACCCCCTCGACGTACGCCGCGAACGGCTCGAGGCTCGTGAACAGCGGCACGCCGAGCTCGACCGCGCGCCGGCGCAGGACGTACTCGTCCTCCAGCATCCGTTCGAGCTTCGACTGGGTGAGCGAGGCGGGGACGTCGAGCAGGAGGTCGATCCCGCCGGCGTCGAGGACCTCCATCACGTTGGGCCGGCGGTCGGGCTCCGAGACCTTGTGGAGGATCCGCACGTCCGGGACGCCGTGGTCGGTGAGATACGCGCCGGTGTCCTCGGTCGCGGTGAGGCGGAGGCCGAGCGCACCGAGGCGGCGCGCGATCGGGAGGAGCTCCTCCTTGTAGCGGGGCCCCCCCACCGAGAGGAACGCCGTGCCCTGGGGCGGGACGAGGCGCACCCCGGTCGCGACGAGCGCCTTCACGAGCGCGTCCGAGAACGTCGGGCCGAAGCACGCGACCTCGCCGGTCGACTGCATCTCGACGCCCAGGAGCGGGTCGGAGCCGGTGAGCTGGAGGAACGAGAACTGCGGGACCTTGACCCCCCAGCGCCCGGGCGGGAGCGGCGCGACCCCCGCGCGGGTGAGCGGCCGGCCCAGCATCGCCCGGGCGGCCTCGCGGAGGAGCGGCACGCCGGTCGCCTTCGCGAGGAACGGCAGCGAGCGGCTGGCGCGCAGGTTGAGCTCGATGAGCTGGAACTCGCGGTCCTTGACGAGGAACTGGACGTTGAACGGCCCGCGGATCGCGAGCGTGCGCGCGAGCTGGCCGGCCGCCTCCACGAGCCGCGCCTGGAGCTCGGGCGGCGTGTGCCGGGGCGGCAGGCAGAAGATCGCATCCCCCGAGTGGACGCCGGCCCGCTCGACATGCTCGAGGACCCCCGCGACGAGCACCCGCTCCCCGTCCGAGATGCCGTCGAGCTCGACCTCGTCCGCGCCCTCGACGAACTTCGTGATCACCACCGGGTGCTCGGGGGAGACCCGCGCGGCCTCCGACAGGAACCGGCCCAGGTCCGCGCGGCCATGGATCACCCGCATCGCCTGGCCCGAGAGGACGTACGACGGCCGGACCAGGACCGGATAGCCGACCTCGTCGGCGAATGCGCTCGCCTCCTCGACCGTGCGGAACGCGCGCCACGCCGG
Source organism: Thermoplasmata archaeon (assembly GCA_030040035.1). Lineage (GTDB taxonomy): Archaea > Thermoplasmatota > Thermoplasmata > Lutacidiplasmatales > UBA184 > Lutacidiplasma. The sequence continues at coordinate 12,145 of JASHUJ010000053.1, read as the reverse complement.
CTGCGGCAGATGGAGCCGCTCGAGCAGCGACGCGAAGCGGGCCCGGTCCTCGGCCGCGTCGATCGACTCGGAGGCCGTCCCGAGGATCGGAAGCCCGCAGGCGTGGAGCAGCGGCGTCAGGTTCTGGGCCAGCTGGCTCCCGACGCACGTGACGATCCCGCGAAACCGCTCGAACTCGCAGACGTCGCGGACGCGCTCGAGGGTGATCTCCTCGAAGTAGAGCCGGTCGGACCGGTCGTAGTCGGTCGAGACGGTCTCGGGGTTCGAGTTGAGGAGCGCGACGCCCGACTCGCCTTCGGCGCGCAGGCCGTCGACAAGGTTCATCGTCGACCAGTCGAACTCGACGCTCGAGCCGATGCGGTAGGGTCCGGCGCCGATCACGAGGATCGCATCCGACGGCAACGGCGCGACGTCATCCGCGTCGGCGCGGTACGTGAGGTAGAGGTAGTTCGTCCGGGCCGGCCACTCGCCCGCCAGGGTGTCGATCATTCGGACGCGGGGGCGGACGCCGGCCGCGAGGCGCCGCCGGCGCACCTCCTCCTCGTCCCATCGGGTCGCCCGAGCGATCGCGCGATCGGAGAGCCCGAGCTCCTTCGCCCGCCGCAGCCGCTCGAGCGGAATCTCGGTCCCCGCGCCCGCCTCGAGCTCGCGGTGCGTCCGTTCGATCTCGCCCAGCGCGTCCACGAACCAGCGGTCGATGTACGAGACCTCGCTCACCCGCGCGGGCGGGATCCCGGCCCGCAGGGCCTCGAGGACCCGGTACAGGATCTCGGGCGTCGGGCTCGCGAGGTCGGCGACGATCGGCTCCGGGGATCGCACCTCGGCCGGCGGGACGAGGTCCGCGCGCGGGTCCCCCATCCGGACCGCCTTCGACAGGGCCTCGGGGAACGAAGCCCCGATCCCCATCGCCTCCCCGACGGACTTCATCGCGGGCCCGAGCCGTCGGTCCGCCCGCTCGAACTTGTCGAGGTCCCATCGGGGGAGCTTGACGACGACGTAGTCGAGCGACGGCTCGAAGCAGGCGGTCGTGACGCCCGTGATGCGGTTCTTGAGTTCGGGGAGCGAGTAGCCGAGCGCGAGCTTCGCCGCGACATAGGCGAGCGGGTAGCCGGTCGCCTTGCTCGCGAGCGCGCTCGAGCGCGAGAGTCGGGCGTTGATCTCGATCGCGTAGTACTCGTCGCTCGCCGGGTCGAGGCAGAACTGGATGTTGCACTCGCCGACGATGCCGCACGTCGCGACCGCCCGCAGGGCCGCCTGGCGGAGCATCTGGTACTCGTGGTCGGTGAGCGTCTGGCTCGGGGCGATGACGATGTTGTCCCCGGTGTGGACGCGCATCCCGAGCACGTTCTCCATGTTGCAGACCGTGAGCGCGTTGCCCTGCGCGTCCCGGACGACCTCGTACTCGAGCTGCTTGAACGACCCCACGTACCGCTCGAGCAGCACCTGGCCGACCGGGCTCCAGCGGAGCCCGCGATCGACCGCCGCCCGGAGCTCCTCGACGTTCCGCGCGACGCCCCCACCCTTCCCGCCGAGCGTGAAGGCGACCCGGAGCATGACGGGAAAGCCGAGCTCCCGCGCCGCGGCGAGCGCCTCGTCGTAGGAGTAGACCGCGCGGCTGGGCAGGGTCGGGACGCGCGCCCGGTCCATCGCGCGCACGAATCGCGCTCGGTCCTCGGTCGCCCGGATCCCCGCGAGCGGCGTGCCGAGGACGCGCGTCCCGGTGCGGCGGAGGTCGCCGCGGGCGGAGAGCTGGACCCCGCAGTTCAGCGCGGTCTGGCCGCCGAAGGAGAGCAGGATCCCGTCCGGACGCTCGGCGTCGAGGATCGGGGCGACGAACTCGGGGACGAGCGGCTGGAAGTAGACCTTGCCGTGCCGGGGCGGATCGGTCTGGAGGGTCGCGATGTTCGGGTTGACCACGACCGCGTAGACGCCTTCCTCCTCGAGCGCTTTCAGGCACTGGCTGCCGGAGTAGTCGAACTCGCCCGCCTCGCCGATCTTGAGCGCTCCGCTGCCGAGGACGAGGACCTTGGACGGTCGCGTTCGCGTCATCCGGCGCGCTTCACCTTCTCCACGAACCGGTCGAAGACGAACCCCGCCTCCTGGGGGCCCGGGTGGCCCTCGGGGTGGCCCTGGAGCGCGATCGTCCGGCCGCGGCCGTCGCGCAGCCCCTCGAGCGTCCCGTCGTCCGGGTTCGTCGCCCACGACGCGAGCCCCGTCCCCTTGAGCGACGCCGGCGCGACGGCGTAGCCGTGGTTCTCGCTCACGATGATCGCGCGCCCGTCCGGGAAGCAGATCGTCTTGTTCTGGCCCCGATGGCCGTACTTCAGCTTGAACGTCGTCCCGCCCCGGGAGAGCGCGATCAGCTGGTGCCCGAGGCAGATCCCAAGCGTCGGCAGCGGGCGGTTGCTCGGGCGGGCGAGCTCCTCGATCGTGGGGGCGAGCTCGGCCGGGTCGCCGGGTCCGTTGCCAACGAGCAGGCCCCGGACCGGTCGGCCATCCCAGCGGGCCGGCACCGTCGCGTCGTACGGGAGCCGCAGGACCGCGACGCCACGATCGAGCAGCGCGCGCAGGATGCTCGCCTTGACGCCGCAGTCGAGGACGGCCACGACCGGGCGGTCGGGGCCGCCGAGGAGCGTCGCCCGTCGGGGCGCGACTTCCGCCATGTAGTTCTCCTTCCCGTAGGCGGGGGCGGTCGCGATCGCGTGGTGGAGCTCCTCGTCGCTCGATCGGGCGCCGCCGGGGTCGACCACCTCGAGCACCCCCCGCAGCACGCCGCGGGCGCGCAGGTGCTCCGTGAGGCGGCGCGTATCGACCCCGCGGATCGCGGGCACGCCCTCCTCGGCGAGCCACTCTTCGAGGGACCGCGAGCTCGACCAGTGGTTGGGTCGGGTCGTGCCGCGGACCACGACCCCGCGGACCTGGACTTCGGAGCTCTCGAGGACGGGCAACCCGGCCCGGTCCCGGCCCCCGGCCGGCGGGACCCCGTAGTTCCCGAGGAGGGGATAGGTGAAGGTCAGGATCTGGCCCCGGAACGACGGATCGGTCAGCGATTCCGGGTACCCGACCATTCCCGTCGTGAAGACGACCTCGCCGACGCGTCGGGCGGTCGCTCCGAAGCCTTCGCCGTCGAACCGGGTGCCGTCCTCGAGCAACAAGGTCGCCCGCCGGTCGCCGTCTTGCGTTCGGTGCACGGCAGGCGTGAAGAACCCGACACTTCCGAGGAGAGAGTTCGGGTTTAACATTTGCCGTCGCGCGACGCGCGATCCTCGCTCCGTCGCCGTCGGCCCGGCCCGCGAGGCATCAAATCCCGCCGCCGGGTGGGTCGCCGGATGCCCGGACTTCCGCGCCTCAAGGAAGCGTACGACTTCGTCATCCTCGGGGGCGGACACGCCGGCCTGCAGGCGGGGCTCAAGGCCGCGCTCCTCGGCTACTCCGCCGTGATCGTCGACCGCGGGCCGAAGTACTCGCGCTCGTACTACGCGCCCCGGATGGACAACATCCCCGGATTTCCCGAGGGCGTCTCGGGGCACGAGCTATTGGACCGTCAGATCGCCGCCGTTCGGGCGCACGACTCCCAGATCGATTACATCACCCCCGCGCGCGCGACCGGCGTCGCGCGCGAGCCGACCGGCTTCTCGGTCACGTTCGATTGGCTGAAGCAAGCCCGGAGCACCCGAGGGCGGATCCTCGTCCTCGCGCTCGGGGTCGTCGATCGGATCCCCGAGGTCGAGGGGAAGATCGACCCGATCTTTCCGTGGGCGAACTTCGGGATCGTCGAGTTCTGCGTGCTGTGCGATGGGCACACCTTGCCCGGTCTTACGGTCGCCGTGATCGGCCACGATGCGTTCGCCGCCCGCACCGCGATCGACCTCGAGCACTGGCAGCCCCGGTCGATCGAGATCCTCACGCACGGTCGCCCCCTCCTCGAGGAATCGCCTCCCGAGGAGCGCGCGTCGCTCCTCGCCGAGCTCGCCGCCCGAGCGATCGGCCACGTCGAGAGCCCGATGGTCGGCTTCGACGAGATCCGGGAGAAGCGCTTCGGCGTCCGATTCGCCGACGGGTCCCACCGCAGCTACGACCGGGGCTTCAGCGGCCTAGGATGGTACGACATGCACCACGGCCTACCCTCGGCGCTCGGCTGTCGCTTCGATCCCGACGGGTACGTCGTCACCGACGAGGACGCCCGGGCGCTCGACGCCGAGTCGGGGGCGCCGATCCCGGGGCTCTACTGCGTCGGCGATCTCCGCAACGGCTGGAACCAGATCCCCGAGGCGTGGGCGAGCGCGGAGCGCGCGGTCATCCACGCCTACGCCGAGGTCCTGTAGCGGGGGCGCGCGTTACGGAGTGGGCGCCTTCGCGACGTTGAGCTGGCGGGCGAGCTCGGGGAGGTCCGGCGCGACGGCGGAGGCGCCGCCGGCCAGGAAACGGTCCGCGGTCATCGTCGCGGCGGCCGAATCGCTCGGATCCGGGAGGATCCCGTAGAACCGCACCTGCGCGCGCGTCGCGCACTCGGCGTCCAGGAGGTGGTCGCCGACGTAGAGCGCCCGGTCGAGCGGCACGCCCATGTCCTTGAGCAGAAGGAGCAACGCCTCGGGCGACGGCTTCGCCGGTCCGGGAGCGCTGCGGCTGCGCAGGTAGCGGAAGTATGGATCGAGCCCGGTCCGGAGCAGCGCGCGGCGCGCGAACTCCTCCGAGCTGCGCGTGAGCAGGCCGAGCCGGAACCCTCGCCCGCTCAGCGTCGCGAGCAGGTCACCGGCGCCCGAGCGGGGGGTGGTCCGCGGGAGCGCCTCGAGCTCGATCGCGTCCACGCGGTGCTGGTACTCCGCTTCGAACCGATAGAAGACCGCGTCGGGCGCTCCGCTCGTGCGCAGTTCCTCGCGGGCCGCCTCGACGATCTTGTGGATCGGGTCGTCCACCGACAGATGGCCCGGCGTCACGCCGGAGCGTTCCGCGAGCCGGACGACCTCCGCGCGCATGCGTCCGAAGTCGTGGTGGGAGAGCACGAGCGTACCGTCGAGGTCGAAGACGATCCCCAGCAACGGCTCGAGAAAATGCGGCTCGGGATCGCGCACGGGCGCCACCGTCCTGCGCGCGAGTACCGTCGGGCGCCCCCGTTAAGGGTTTGCCTCGTGCGGAACCGACGCCCCCGGCCGGGGAATCGTTCGCCCGTCGCGCGCGCGGCCCTAGGTCCGGCGGAGCGTCACGACGGTCTCGCGGAGCGCGAAGCTCCGGCGCTGTCCGCTGCGCCGCGATCGGGCCACTTCCACCGATTCGATCGAGAATCCCTGGCGGGTCGCGACCCGGGCGAGGAGCAGGTCCCCCGGGATGTACGCGCCGGCGATGAGCGAGTCGCCGACGACCAGCACGAACCGCCCCCCCGGCCCCAGCGCCGCGCGCACGCCGCGGAGGACCGGCACGAGATCCGCAAAGTACCGGTGGACGATCCCGTGCATGTCATCGCGACGGTAGGTGCCCTTGCGCCGCACGTTGTCGCGGATGCGCTCGAGGATCTCGGGCAGCCACGGATCGGGGGCGATCGCGGGATCGAGGTAGCGGGCCGTCTCCGCGCGGGGAAGGTTGTCGCAGGCCACTTCCGCCGCCCGGAGCTGGGCCAGCTCCCGGTACGACCGGACGTAGCCGAGCCAGGCGAGGTCGACCTTGTAGTTCATCACGTAGTCCATCCCGTTCACGTACGGCGGACTCGTGATCGCGAGGTCGACGGAGTCCGCCGGCCAGCGCCCATCGCGCGCATCGCGCGCCGCGACGCGCGCGCGCGGTCCCCATCCGGGACGGCTCGATCCCAGCGTGCGGAGATCGTCCCCCATCTCCGCGACCGCCGCCCGGAAGCGCTCCGTCGGGCTCGGGGCCGCAGAGTCCGTCCGTCGTCCGTAACCGAGGCACGGCGAGCGGTGGAGGCGGCTCGCCGGGATCAGGACCCGGCCGAACGCGAGGCGCAGCGCCCGGTCGACGGGACGATCGCCGACCGGTAGGGCGTCGCGCAGGCACAGGAGCTCGGCCAGCGCGCGCGGGGAGAACTGGCGGCGGGTCTCGCGCAGGAACGGGAGCGCGCCGCTCGAGGTCCGGCGGGCGGCGCGTCGCAGCATGCGGTCGCCCGCCCGCGCGAGGCTCGCGGGATCGAGCTCGAAGTCGGTCTTCACCCGCGCCGCCAGGACGGCCGGCGCGAGAAGCTCCGTGCCCCATGCCCGCCATCCCGCGCGTCGGGCCTCGACGAGCGTCGTGCCGCTCCCCGCGAAGGGATCGAGAACGGTCCCCTGATCGACGGCGTGCGTGTCGAGTATCCCCCGGACGAAGTCCGCCGAGAACCCCTGGACGTACGGCCACCAGCGATGGACGGGCAGCCGCTCGTTCGAGCGGAAGGTGATCGGACCCGTGTAGCGACCGAGCCGCACGCCGCTCTCGTGCTCGAATCGTTCTACGAACTCCTCCGGGTCGACGAAATCCGGCCGCTCGGCCAGCCGCTCGTAGTCCCGCAGCATCCAGAGGCCCCGGCCCATCCGGAGGACCCGGCCCTGATCGTGGAGCTCGGCGAGCACGGCCTCGACGTGCCCCGGCCGATCGTCGAGCTGACTCGCGAGCTGGCGAACCGTCGCCCCGAGCGCACCGGTCTCGGTCAGAGCGGCCCGGATCGCGTCCGAGAGATCGACGCGCGCCCCGGCCGCCACGGGCGGACCGACACTCGGGCCGCGCTATGGAGGTGTCGGCCGGCCGACGCGACCCGCGTCCGGTTCGCTCGGGACGGCGCGGGGCTTGCGGGCGCGCAGGACCTTCGCGATCGCCTTGCGCTGACGGCGCCGTTCGCGCCGCAGGGCCCGGGCCCACGAAGCCCCCTGGAGACCGGGGTCGAGATCCTGGACGAGCACGTCCAGGTCGTGGAGGCGGCCGAGATGCTGCTGGAGACGGCGCAACGACTCCGCGACCGCCGGGTCGTGCTCGGGATCGACGGCGGAGGCGAGTTCCGAGATCTGGCGCAGGCGGCGGACCCGGATCCGGAGCCGGTGGAGGCGATCCATCGTGGGCCGCCGTCGCGCCTTCCGATGCGCCCGCACGACCTTCCCGTGACCGCGTCGCTGGTTCTCGGCGAACACCCGAGCGAGCTGGACGCCCGATCGGGCGCGGGGCTTCAACGCGAAGCCCTCGGCGATCTGGTCGAACAGCCGGGCCTCGCGCTCGGAACGCAGGAAGGCGCGGAGGAGCTCGCGGCCGGTCCGGGCGTCATCGGCGAGGCGCGCCCGGTACTGGCGGAGCTGCTCCCGCTCGTCGTCGGCCGCCGGTCGCTCGGCGACGCCCTCCAGGAGGCCGAGGGTGACGTCGCGGTCGCGGACCTGTCCCACCAAACGGGTGAGCCGCCGCAACCGGACGAGGAGCGGATGGAGCCGCGCCTGACCCGCCGCCCCCAGGATCTCGCCCCAGATCCCGAGGCCGGTCCGGAGGCGGCGCATCTCCCGGTGCAGGCGGTGCAGGCTCGCGGGCGAGGGTCGCGGATGGTGGAGGACGTCGTCGACCTCTCGCACGACCTCGGCGAAGATCTCGCGCAGCTCCTCCCGCAGGCGATCCGGGTCGATCGCCTCGGTCGACTCCGCACCGGGCACGGATCGTCTCCTGCGGGGGCACGGCCGGCCGGCGGGTAACCGATTCGGCGGAGCCTTGCGCCCGGCTCAACCGAGGGGTATTAGAAGCTCGCGGCATGACGCGGGCGTGCATCGCGCGCGACTCTCGATGGAGGCTCGGACGCGCGAGGCGGCCCCGACGCGGGCGCGTTCGACCCTCGGCGTGATCGATCTCGGCTCCAACACCGCCCGGTTCGTCGCCTTCGAGGCCTCGGCGGCCGGCACCGTCCGTCCGATCTACGAGACGAAGGACGTGCCCCGGCTCGGCCTGGACCCCGAGCCGGATGGTCAGCTGACGCCCGAGACGATCGCGCGGGGGACCGCGACCGTCCGGCGGTTCGCGCGCCTGGTCCGGACCCTCGGTCTCGCCCGCACGCTCGCGGTCGCAACGAGCGCGGTGCGCGACGCGCCGAACGGGACGGAGTTCGTGCGCGAGGTCGAGCGCTCGACCGGCGTCCTGCTACGGATCCTCTCGGGAGCGGAGGAGGCCCGGTACGCCTACCTCGGGGTGGCGAGCGCCTGGGAGCTCGAGGACGACATCGTGCTCGACCTGGGCGGAGGCTCGCTCCAGCTCGCCGAAGTGCGCGAGGGCCGTCTCCACAATTCCGTCAGCCTGCCGCTCGGGGTCCTCCGATTGACGCAACGGTTCTTTCGCCGCGACCCCCCACGGCGACGGGAGTGGGAGGAGCTCCGGTCCTACGTGCGCACGACCCTCACGAGCGTCCTCGAGGCGTTCGGAGGCCCGCCGGATCGCCTCCTCGGGATCGGCGGCACGCTCCGCTCGCTCGCGCGGGCCACGATCGAGCTCCGCCAGTGGCCCGTCCGGCGGGTGCACGGCTACACGCTCTACGACCACGACCTCGAAGCGCTCGGCGAGTTGCTCGGGGAGATGCCGGCCGCGAAGCGCCGATCGATCCCCGGGATCGGGGGCGACCGGGCCGACGTCGTCCTCGCCGGCATCATCGTCCTCGAGGAGATCATGCGCGCGGCGAAGGCCGAGCGGATCGTCGTGTCGGGTACGGGGATCCGCGAGGGGATCGCGCTCGAGGCGATCGGCGCGAAGCTCCCCGTGCCCGCCGACGAGCTCGCGGAACGATCGGTCGCCGCAGCGGCCGAGGCGTTCGGGTTCTCGCTCGAGCACGGCCGCGCGCTCGCCGAGACCGCGCTCGCGCTCTTCGCGGCCCTCGGTCCGAAGCTCGGAGCCGGCCGTCGCGAGGCGCTCGCGCTGCGCGTCGCGGCGTGGATGCACGACGCCGGCACCGCGGTCGATCTGTGGAACCACGCCCATCACTCGGCGTACCTCATCCAGAACTACCCGATCTGGGGCCTCGACCAGCGCGAGGTGCTCCTCGCGTCGATGGCGACGTACCTGTACGAGGGGGACGACCCGCCGTCCCAGTGGAAGAAGGCGTACCTCCCGATCATCCGCCCCGTCGACCTCGATCTCGCGCTGCGGCTCGGAGCGATCCTCGAAGTCGCCGAGGTCGTCACGCCGGCCCGTCCGCGCTTCTCCCTCGTCGGGCAGGGACGGACGCTCGCGGTGAGCTTTTCTGCGCCGACCGATACGAACCTCCCCCCGCGCTGGGCGGAGAAGGTCCGCAAACCGATGGAGCGCGTCTTCGGCCTCGAGGTCCGCCTGCCGCATGGCTGAGTCGCCCTCCCCCACCCACGGATTCCCGGGTCGACTGCTCGTCTTCGAAGGGCTCGACGGGAGCGGGAAGTCGACCCAGGCGGCGCTCCTCGGGAAGTGGCTCCAGGCTCGCGACTACCGCGTCTTCTTCACCGAGTGGAACTCCTCCGACCTCGTCTCGGGTGTGATCCGCCGGGGCAAGAAGAAGAACCTCCTCACGCCGACGACGTTCTCGCTCCTGCACGCGGTCGACTTCGCGGACCGCTTCGAGCGCACGATCTTCCCGCCGCTGCGGGCCGGCTACCTCGTCGTGTGCGACCGGTACGCGTTCACCGCGTTCGTCCGTGACGCGGCCCGCGGCTGCGATCCGAAGTGGGTCCGGACGATCTACTCCTTCGCCCCGCGCCCGGACCGCGTCTTCTACTTCCGCGTCCCGGTGCAGGTGACGCTCAAGCGCAAGCTCGCCTCCCGGCTGAAGATCAACTACTACGAGGCGGGCATGGACCTCGGGCTCTCGGACGACGTCGAGGAGAGCTACGTCCGCTTCCAGAGCCGGCTGCGCGCCGAGTACGAGCGGCTCGCGGAGTCCGACCAGTTCACGATCATCGATTCCACCCGCTCCGTCGAGGCGATCCAGACCGAGCTCCGCGGGCACCTCGCGCCGCTGCTCGAGAACTTCCCGACGGGGGCGGCCCTGCTCCATGACCGATAACCGGACGTACGGCACCCGCCTCCCCGGGCTTCCCACGGAGCCGCTGCCGGGGAAGCTCATCGTCATCGAGGGGGCGGACGGCTCGGGGCGGACGACCGAGGTCGCCCTGCTCAAGTCGTGGCTCGAGGTGGAAGGCCACGCGGTCGTCGACACCGGCCTCCGCCGCTCGACGCTCGTGAGCGCCGAGATCGACCGGGCGAAGCAGGGGCACACCCTCGCGGCGTCCACGCTCGCCCTGCTCTACGCCGCCGACTTCGCCGACCAGCTCGAGAACAAGATGATCCCCGCCCTCGCGGCGGGCGCGACCGTCCTCGCCGACCGGTACGTCTACACGCTGATGGCGCGCGCGATCGTCCGGGGCGCGTCGCGGGAGTACGCGGGCGAGCTGTACAGCTTCGCGCTGCGGCCCGACCTCGTCGTCTTCCTCGACGCCCGCACCGAGATCCTCCTCCACCGATCGATCGGGAAGTACGGCTCGCTCGACTACTGGGAGTCGGGCATGGATCTCTCGCTCTCCCGCGACCTCTTCGAGAGCTTCTTCCTGTACCAGGAGCGGCTCTCCCGCGAGTTCGACTGGATGGCGAAGGAGTACGACTTCCACCGGGTCGACGCGAACCGGTTCCCCGAGCAGGTGCACGTCGACGTCCAGCAGCTCGTCGCGCCGCTCTACGGCGCGGCCCGACCGGCCCCGCGCCCCGAGAAACCGCCCCGGACCCGCGGCGGGCTCAGCCGCGGACCTCGGCGAGCTGCCTCCGGGTGAGCAGCCAGACGAGACGGCCCGAGCCCGGCCCGACCGACGCCGGGAACTCGAGGCACGCCGCGCCGCCCTTCGCGAGGTGGACGAGCGGCACGCCGTCGCCCGCGAGGGCCATCCCGACGAACTCGGCGAGGGTCGGATCGTGGCCGACGAGGACGATCTCCTGGCCCGTGCGGACCGAGCGACGGAGGCGATCGAAGATCGGGCCGGCGAGGCGGCCGGCACCGAGTTCCTCCCACTGCTCCATCCGGGAGGACTCCCCGAGCCCCTCCTGCACCATCTCGGCGGTCGCGATCGCCCGGGCGGCCGCGCTCGTCGCGATACGGTCCGCGGGCGGGACGAGCCGGGCGAGGCCCTTTGCGGCCCGACGGGTCTGGTTGCGGCCCTTGGACGTCAGCGGCCGACGATCGTCGTCCGGCCACCGGATCGGGTTCCGCACCTCGGCGGGGCCGTGGCGGACCACCACCACTCGAACATTGCGCGGGCTACGGGCCGGGCGGGGCATCGTCCCAAAGGGATACGGTCCAGCGATTGGGGTTAGAAAAACCCTCGCCCCGGCGCCGGTTCGGCCCCCGCGCCGAGTTATGCGACCGACGTGGCGGCGAGCCGGCGCGGCGCGGGACGCACGTCGGGCTCGTCCGTGGGGAGCGCGCCGTCCAGCGCCACCTGGCCGATGTCCTGGGCGTACGCGATCGTCCGCCCGATCGACTCGAGGATCCGTCCGACGGCCGCGGCCGTGGCGGGCGGGATCGACGCCCCGTTGACCGCGGGGAGGAGCCGGTCCGCGAGCGACCGGCCCGAGGCGAGGAGCGCCTCGCCCATGTCGAGGAGGTCGTTCGCGACCGCGCCGTCCGGTGCGGAGAGGACCCCCTCGAGGTGCTCCATCGCCTGGGCGTGGAACTGGTGGAGCGAGACCGTCGGCCCCGAGCCCTGCGGGAGGTCGATGAGTCGACGGCCCGCCTCGCCGATCACGACCGCGTGGTCCGCGATTCGCTCGAGGCTCCGGCCGATCGTGAGGTAGCCGAGGAGCTCCGGGCCCGCTTCCCCGGAAGCGATGCGGACCGAGACCAGCCGCTGGAGGTACCACGCTTCCCGGTCGATCTCGTCGTCGCGTCGCTCCCACGCCTCGTCCTCGCCGAGCGGGAGACGGTTCCAGCCGTCGATCGCTTCGCGGTGGAAATCCAGGACCAGCCGGCCCATCCGGGCGATCCGCTGTTCGAACGGGATCGGGTTCTGGTAGGCGAGGTCGTGGAGCCGGACGAGGTTCCCTTCGTCCGATACGATCTCGGGCTGGCGCGTGCGCCGGCAGAACGTGCGCACGACGTCGCGCGTCGGCGCGCGCAGGGTGGGGCGCTCGCGCACGACGAACTCGCGCGCGCCGGCGAGATACGCCCCGAGGAGCCGCCGAAAGAGATGTT
>JASHUJ010000005.1 GCA_030040035.1 Thermoplasmata archaeon | reverse complement strand
TCCGCCCGGATCGAGTCGAGCAGCGTGCGTCGCATCACGACGTCGAGCCCGATCGTGGGTTCGTCGAGGAACAGGATCTCCATGTCGTGCATGAACTCCCGCGCGACCTGGACGCGTCGCTTCTGGCCGCCCGAAATGTCGAACGACCGGCGCTTGCGCAGGTCCGTGAGGCCGAACCGCTCCAGGAGCTCCTCCCGGCGGCGCTCGCGTTCCGGCCGCGGCACCCGCCACAGGTAGCCGTAGAGATCGAGGTTGCCCTGGACCGTGGTGAACTCGAACGACTCGCCCTGCTGAACGACGCCGATCCGCTCGCGGATCCGCCGGCCGTCGCGGCGGGGGTCGAGCCCCAGGATCTCGAGCCGCCCGGCGGTCGGTTCGATCAAGGTCGTCATCGCCTTGATGAGCGTGGACTTTCCCGCGCCGTTCGGCCCGAGGAGACCGAAGACCTCGCCGCGGCGGACCGTGAACCCGACCCCCTCGAGGGCGAACTTGGTCCCGTCGTAGGAGTGACGGAGTCCCTCGCACACGATCACCGGGCCCGGGGCCGTCCCCCCGTCGGGCAACGGCGTCACCGCCGATCCCTGCCGCGCGAGGGGGGAGGTGGTGGACGGGAGGTCGCGGGAGGCCATCTCAGCTCGCGGCCTCCGTCCGGGGATCGTAGCGGAGGGCGCGGAGGTCCCGGAGGGCGAGCATGGCGAGTCCGTTCGCGAGGAGGCCGATCCCGGCGACCGCGAAGTCGATCGCGATCCCGTAGCGCGTCGCGAGCAGCCCGCCGATCAGGAGACCCGCGGGGATGCCGGCGAAGCTGCCGACCTGGTCGACGCTCAGGACCCGGCCGAGGACCCGGTCCGGAACGACCGCTTGGACGGTCGCGAAGTAGATCATGTTGATCGCCCCGGCCCCCGCGCCGAGGACGACGGCGCAGGCCAGCGACAGCGCGTACGTGTGGGAGAGCGCGAGCCCGAGCACGAGGCCGCCCTGCCCTGTGACCGTGAGCGCCATCACGAGCCCCGCGTGCCGCACGAGCCCAAAGCGGCTCGCGAGGAGCGCCCCAAGGGCGAAGCCGCCCCCAATCCCCGCGACCAGAACGCCGTAAGCGCCGGGCGAGCCGTGGAAGTACTCGGCGGTGTACACGACCGTGAAGTTCGTCACCATCGCCCAGAGGAGGTTCCCGGGCAGGAACCCGAGCGTCACCTCGAGGATCGCGAGGTGCGCGCGCATCCAGGCGAGGCCTTCGCGGATCTCCTTCCCGAGGCTCCGGGACGCCGGGGAACCGCCCTCCGGACCACCGGCCCGACCGAACGAGGCGGCGATCTGGAGGACGAACGCCGCCGAGATCGCGTACGTGAGCGCGTTGAACGCGAGGCCGGGGACGACGCCGGCCAGCGCGATCGCCGCGCCGCCCACGGCCGCACCGAGCATCTGCGAGGCTTGGGTCGACGCCTGGAGGAGGCCGTTCGCCGGTTCGAGCTGGGAGGTCGGGACGAGGCGCGGCAGGAACGCGTTGGACGCCGGCAGAAAGAGGACGCTGAAGCAGTTGACGAGGAGCACGACGCCGAGGATGACGAGGAGGTCGAAGCCGACCAGGTAGAGGAAGATCGCGAGCCCCGCCATCAGGACGGCGCGCGAGGTGTCGGAGAGGATCATCAGGCGCCGGCGGTTGTACCGGTCCGCGAGCGCGCCGGCGAGGAGGCCCAGGGCGATCCCCGGGAGAACGCCGGCGAGGCCGACGTAGGTGATGTCGATCGCGCTCCCGGTCGCCGAGTAGACGATCCAGGAGATCGAGACGATCGCGATCGCCGCCCCGGCCGAGCTCGCGACGGCCGCGATGTACAGCTTGCGGAAGTTCGGGTTGCGGAGGACGTTCCGCTCCTCGGCGGCCGCGGGAGACCCGGTGGTCGAGGGTGGGGAGAGCGGGATCTCCGCGGGGATGAGGCTCGTAGCGGCGCCGTCCATCGGGGTCGGATTAGCTTGCCGTCCATCTCCGAGACGCACCGTGCGCGCTCACCACCGGTGAGCGGGGGACCTCCACCGTTCAGCGTTTCGGGACCTCTCCCCGCACGTTTATCTCCCGTCTCCCGGTAGTGCGAACGTGCCGGCGAAGAGCGCCCCGCGTCCGTCCGTCTCCGACGACGACGAGACCGCATCGAAACCCGAGATCGCCCTCGAAGATCTTCCCGGGGTCGGATCGACGACCGCCGAGAAGCTGCGCGAGTCCGGCTACACCGATCTGATGGAGCTGGCCGTTGCCTCTCCCGGGGACGTCGCCGAGGCGGCGGAGATCGGGGTCGCGATCGCTCAGAAGATCATCGGCGAAGCGCGGCGGAAGGCCGACGTCGGTGGCTTCGAGAGCGGGACCGCGCTGCTCGAGCGTCGGAAGAAGCTCGGTCGGATCACGACGAACTCGAAGGCGCTCGACGAGCTCCTCGGCGGGGGCGTCGAGACCCAAGCGATCACCGAGTTCTCCGGGGAGTTCGGCACGGGGAAGACGCAGCTCGCCCACCAGATCGCGGTCGACGTCCAATTGCCGAGCACGCAGGGCGGCCTGGAGGGCGAGGTCGTCTACATCGACACGGAGAGCACCTTCCGCCCGGAGCGGATCGTGGACATGGCGAAGGGCGTCGGGCTCGACCCCGAGACCGCGCTCGGGCGCATCCACGTGGCCCGGGCGTTCAATTCGAACCACCAGATGCTCCTCGTCCAGAAGGCCCAGGAGCTCGCCCGCGGGAAGCCGATCCGTCTACTGGTGGTCGACTCGCTGACGGCGCACTTCCGATCCGAGTACGTCGGGCGGGCCGAGCTCGCGCCGCGCCAGCAGCTGTTGAACAAGCATCTCCACGAGCTCCTGCGCTTCTCCGACACGTACAACGCCTCGATCGTCGTCACGAACCAGGTCTCGGCCCGGCCGGACATCCTCTTCGGCGACCCGACCCGCCCGATCGGCGGCAACATCGTCGCGCACGCGGCGACGTACCGGGTCTACCTGCGGAAGTCGAAGCCCCCGCGACGGATCGCGCGGCTGATCGACTCCCCGAACCTCCCCGAGGGGGAGGCGGTCTTCTCGCTGACGACCGAAGGGATCCGCGAGTAGCCGACCCCGCGGGCTCACCGACCCGCCGGCCCCGATGGCCGCCCGACCCGGCGTAGTGCGGTCGCCTTGACGTACAGGACCACGCGGCCCCCGGGCCGAAGGCGGAGCAGCCGGACCGTCTCCTCGGTGACCGCGACCCGGAGCCGCACGGCGCCCGAGCGGACGACCAGCGTGACCTCGCCGGCCGCGCCGTTCCGGCGCACGCCGGCGATCCGTCCGTCCAGCACGTTGCGCGCGCTCGACGCGAACCGACGCCGGGCGACCACGACCGCCTCCGGGTCGAGGAGGAGGCCGACCACCTCCCCGTCGCGGGCCGGGAAGGCGACGCGGAGCCGGAGCGCCCGCCCGACGCGGACCTCGGGGTACGGTGCGCGCCGGTAGACCCCCCGAAGCAGGTTGGGGGCCGGGCTCGGCCGGCGGGGCCGTGCGTCGAGCAGCTCGACCGAGTCGAAACCGCCGCGGACGATACGGTCGCCGAGCGGGGTGAGCGTCGTCCCTCCGTGACCGGCGCCCCCGCGGGTCGCGCGGACCACGGGGCCGCCGAACGCGCGGGCGAGGCGGGCGATACGGTAGACCGCGCGGTCCCGCGAGACCCCGACGTCCCGGCTCGCCGCGACCAGCGAGCGCTCTCGCGCCAGCGCGCGCAGGAGCGCGACGTCCCCGTCCGTGACGAGGTGCGCGGACCGGGCCCCGCTCGAGCCTCGGCGCATGCGGCTCACCCCAATCGCCGCAGGCTGTCGGCCGCGAGGTCGAACGACACGGTCTCGCCGAGCGACGGCACGGCCTCGGAAAACGGCGGCGGGAGGCGGAGCGCGACCCGGAGGTCGCCCGACGCCGCCGAGATCGCGATCCCCTCCGGGGTCGGGTGAACACTCCGGACCACGCCGCTCCACGCCCCGGCGCGGCCCGCGGCCACCACCGGGCGGGCGAACGCGACCCCGTCGGCGCCCGCCCGCTCCGCGAGCCAGGCGGCCAGGGAACCGGCCGGCGCGCCGGCGA
>JASHUJ010000052.1 GCA_030040035.1 Thermoplasmata archaeon | reverse complement strand
GTCCCACGAGGATGCTGCGCCATCTCGAGGGTCTCCTCGAGCCCCTTCCGCAGGATCTGGACCGTCTCGCGGAGCGCGCCCTTGGGCACCGAGTTCGCATCCAGGATCAACGGCATGGATACCATCCTGGTTCACCGCAATTTCGTGTCGAAGCGCCACTCGGGCGCGGTCTCCGTCCCCATGACCGACATGAACGGGAGGACCGGGAAAGGGTGGGAGTGCCAGAGCACGTCCCGCCCCTCCCACCGGGCAGCGAGCAGCGGATAGAGGAACTCGCGGAGTCCCGCGACGGGGGACCGCTCGAGCACATAGGAGAGGAACCCCTCGCTGATCATGCGGACTGCTTCGTCCCGGTTCATCCCCCGCGTCTCGAGGTAGAAGACCTTCTCGGGATCGACCGGCGCGACCGAGGTCGAGTGCGTCGCCTTCACGTCGCGGCACAGGATCTCGAGGATCGGGATCGTATCGGACCTCGCCCCCCGGGACAAGAGCATCGCGTGCTCCGAGACGTACGCGATCGTCTTGCGCGCCTCGGGCTCGATGCGCACGAGACCCCGGCTCATCCCCCGCGCCTGGTCGGTGAAGACCCCGCGGGTGATCGACTGGCCGTGCGTGTCCGTGCCGACGTGGGTGAAATCGACCGAGCTGTCGAAGGACTGCCCCTGCGCCCCGTAGAACGTTTGGAGGTCGTCGACGTTCGAGCCGTTCCCGGCGAGCCAGGTCTGGTTGCGCACCTTCGAGCGGAACCCGCCGAGGCCGTTCCATAGCCAGGCCAAGCGCGCCCCGGCGCCCGTCCGGGCGGCGCGCCGATAGATCGAGACGGCCTTGAGGTCCGGGGCGTGCACGGTGAGGAACACCGCCTTCGCCCCGTCCCCCAGAGTTTCGCTCGTCGCCGAGGCGTACAGCCGCTGGGCCTCCGCGGCTCCGGGGGTGCTAAACACCTCCTCGGTCACGAGGAGCTGGGAACGCGAACCACCCCGTATCACGCGGCGGACCGAGAGCGCCTCGTGGGGTCGCGACAGGATCGAGAACTCCTGGACCCGGAGCGGGTCGGTGAAGCCATCGGGGATCTCGAGCCGGTAGCCTCGGTTGACGAGCGCGGCGGCGAGCGCGGTCAGTCGGTCCGCCGGCGGTTCGTGCCCCGCGAGGAACTCTTCGACCGCGCCTCCGCCCTCCTTCCAGATCTCCGAGAGCAGGGTGACGCGGATGCCCTTCGCGGCGAGCGCCGGCGGGAGCTCGAGGCTCGTACCCGAGGCGTCGTGGAAGATGCGGACCGCCCCAGGCAGGCTCGGCGGTCGCTCGACCTTGGGGCCGGTCGCCTGCGCGTCCAATCCGCTCAGGTCCACTCCGGTGAAGTACCCGTACCCGCGGTAGAGGGGGTTCGGCTCGATCGGCAGCTCGAGGAACCGATCGTACGCGTCGACCCGGAACTGCGCGACGGGTTCCGGATCACCCAGCCCGGAAGAGAGCGTGCGCAACTCCTCTCGCGAGAGCCACTCGCGGAACTGCGGGACCGCCGAGGCCATCGGATTTACACACCGAGGTGTGGTTATAACATGGACGGGCAGCGAGGGAACTTTCGGTGCCGCTCCCCGGTCACGCGCGCGTCACGGCTCCGATTTATACGTTGCAACGGTGGCTTTCGACGGGGCGCGGTTCCGATGGCCTACGACATGTACCAGGAGGTCATCCTTCAGCACTACCGCTCTCCCAAGAACTTCGGGCCCCTCGCGACCGCCGACCGTACGGGAGAAGAGTCGAATCCGCTCTGCGGGGACCACATCACCCTGCGCTTGCATCTCGACCCGGCGTCCCACAAGATCGATCAGGTCCGGTTCGAGGGCGACGGCTGCGCGATCAGCGTCGCCAGCGCTTCGATGCTGACCGAGAAGCTGCAGGGGATCTCGCTCGAGGATGCCGGACGACTGACCCGGGACGACGTGCTCCAGATGCTCGGGATCCCGTTGTCGCCGGTGCGGGTCAAGTGCGCGCTCACCGGATACGTGGCACTGGGCCGGGCCCTCCACCCCGAGGCTGCCGCGGCGGCAACGTGATCTCGGCCGCCGACCGCCGACCCATGGGTCGCGCACGGGGTTGAGACGGCATGGTCGTCGTCGACCCCGACGTCTGCGTGCTCTGCGGCCTGTGCACCGGAGTCTGTCCGCCGAACGCCCTCGAGTTGACGCGGACCCAGCTCAAGGTGCTCCCGAACTGCACGGAATGCGGTTGGTGCGTGCCCTACTGCCCCGTCGGAGCGATCTCGGGCGGACGGCCCGTACGCGGCCGGCTGCGCCGTCGTGACTGATCGCCGCGGGCGGAACTTCGCGTCCCGGGGCGAGCGCCCCGTCCGAACGGGCCCGGCGGGAGTCGATCCCTCACCGTTCGAGCCGGGAATGGATCGGACAGGGACGTTTCAGGCGGCACAGTCGGCATTTCTCCCGCGGAACCGGCGGGATCGGTTTCTGCATGCGGCCGTACTTGCGCCGGGGCATCGCCGAGGGAGACCCGCATGCGGGCCCCCTTCTTCAACGTGCCGCGCGCGGCTCCGCTCGTGGGCCGGTTCGGTCCGCTTTTGTACGGCCTCGGCCCGGGCCCGGAGTGGCTCGACTCGAGGGCCGGGCGACTCCCGAAGACACCGGGTCGTTCCGGGAGCGCGCCGTCCGGGACCGACGTTTGCCCGCCGCGCACTTCCGAGAAGCGCCCGGGGGCCTGGTCGTTTCGTCGTTAGGTCTCGGGACCTACATCGGAGCGCTGGATGCGCCCACCGATCTCGCGGTCGAGCAGGCGGTCACCATCTGCCTCACCTCGGGACGCGTCAACGTCCTCGACACAGCCATCAACTACCGGTACCAGCGAGCCGAGCGCAGCGTCGGCCGGGCCCTCGCCCGCGTCGTCGGGGCCGGTGATGTCGGGCGCGCGTCCGTCTTCCTCGCGACGAAGAACGGCTACCTCGCCCCCGACGCCGAGGCGAAGATCCCTCCCGATCAGTGGGTCGCGTCGGAGCTGATCGACCGCGGCATCCTCTCTCCCGAGGACATCGTCGACGGGAGCCATGCGATGAGCCGCTCGTACCTCTCCGATCAGTTCGATCGCAGCCGCCGGAATCTTGGCGTCGAGACCATCGACCTCCTCTACCTCCACAACGCGGCCGACGCGCAGCTGCCGAGCGTGGGCCGCGACGTCTTCTTCGATCGTCTCGCGAGCGCCTTCGAGCTCTACGAGCAGTTCCGGGACTCCGGCCAGCTCGGCGCGTACGGACTCGCGACCTGGGACTGCCTGCGGGGGCCGCCGGGGAGCGACGCGTATCTCGCGCTCGAGGACGTCGTTCGACTCGCTCGAAGGATCGGCGGGGAGCACCACGGGATGCGCTTCGTCCAGTTCCCGTTCAACCTCGCGATGCCCGAGGCGGCCCGCGCGCGGAACCAGCCCGTGGCCGGGGCCCGCGGCACCCTCTTCGAGGCGGCCCGTCGCTTCGGGATCGGCTGCTTCACGAGCGTTCCGCTCGTCCAGGGGCAGCTCGCCCGCGCCGGCCCGACCCGCGACGGCCTGACCGCGGCCCAGACTGCGATCCAGTTCGCCCGTTCGGCCCCGGGTTCGCTGGCCCCGCTGATCGGTCAGAAGCGCCCCGAGCATCTGAGCGAGAACCTCGAGGTCGCGGGTCGACCCCCCTGGGACGAGGCCGAGTTCTCGGGGTTCTTTCGCTAGCGGACCGCGCGCCGGCGCCGGGGAGGTGCTCGGGGCGACGGCTCGGTCGCGGGCTCCGCTTCCGAAGGCACCTCGGGAGCCGAGGGTTCGACGATGGCTCCGTCCGCCGGCAGAACGGAGGAACGTCCGCCGCGCTTCTCCACGCGGAGCACCCGATCGGCGATCGCCGCGAGCTCGCCTTCGTGGGAGACGAGGACGACCTGGGGGAGGCCGAGCTCGTCGAGCAGCTCGCCCATCCGGACGACCTGCTCGGGGGAGAACCCGTCGGTCGGCTCGTCGAGGAGGATCGTCTCGAGCCGCAGGCTCCCGAGCGAGCGGACGACGTGGGCGAGCGCGAGCCGGAACGCGAGCGCGAGGCTCGTCCGCTCGCCGCCGCTCAGCGCCTCGGCGGGGGTCCACTCATCCTCGATCGTCACCGCCGGGGTGAACGCGGCGTCCGTTCGCGCGAGCAGCGCCGGATCGTCGACGAGCGACGCAAAGTAGCGGGCGAAGCTGCGTTCGAACGCGGCCTGGGCGTTCGCGAGGAGCTCCTGCTCCATCGCGAGCAGGGCCGAGCGGAACGGGCCGCTGACCCAGGCCGCCTTGGCCGCGAGGTCGTCCGCTTCGCGGACGAGTTCGGCGCGCTCGGCCCGGCCGCGTTCGGCCTCCTCGAGGCGTCGGGCGGCTTCGTCGAGGCGGGTGTCGACGCGCACCAGGACGCGCTGTTCGTCCGCGAACGCCGTTTCGGCCTCGGACAGGAGCCGTTCGGCCTGCGCGAGCGAATCCGCGCGAGCGGATGCGGCCTCGAGCGCCCGGTCCAATTCGAGGATCCGTTCGCGGCGCTCCTCGCGCCGGTGGCGGAGCGCCTCGAGCTCCTCCGCCCGTCGGCGGAGTTCCGACGAGATCGCGGCGCGGGCCGCTTCGATCGCCCCGAGTCGTTCCGCGGCGCGCACCGACCGGTCGAGGACTCCGTTGGTCTCGCGCAAGTGCCGCTCCGCCGCGTCGAGCGCCGAGCGGGCGGCATGTTCTTCGGCTTCCGCGCCCGCGAGCTCGGTCCGTCGCCCGTCGCAGCGGGCCAGCGCCTCGTCCGCCGAGGCGGTCGCGGTCCGTGCGGCCGCGAGTTCCGATTCCGCGGCCTCCACCGCGCGGTCCGCCATCGCCCGGCGCTTCTCGATCTCGGTCCAGCGTTCGAGCGACCGCTCGTAGCGTTCGCGCGCCTTCCGCTCGTCCTCGAGGCGCGCGAGCCCGGCCTCGGCCTCGGCATGGGCGGCGCGCGCCGTGTCCCGGTCGCGCTCGGCCTCGGCCCGGTGGGGCGCGAACTCGGCGGCGCGCACGGGCTGGCCGCAGCGAGGGCACGTTCCGGCGGAGACGAGCTCCGCGAGCTCCGTCACCGAGCGATCGGCGAGCGTCAGCGCGGCGAGCGTGCTCCGTTCCGTCGCTCGGGCGTCCGCGAGTCGCTCGTCGAGCAGCGGAAGCGAGAGCGGAGTGGGCGCGGGCGGCTCGCGCGCCGGACCCTCGGCCCGGACCGCGTCCCGCCGGTCCCGGGCGGCCGTCGCCTCCTTCTCGGCCCTGGACAGCCGGACCCGGAGTTCGGAGGCCGCCCGGGCGGTGGCGGCGTACTCGGCGCCGACCTCCGCGAGCTGCCGGAGCGGGAGCGCCAACTCGTCGAGTCGAACGCGGTCCCGATCGCGGTCGACCTCCGCGTCCGCGCGGGCCCGTTGATGGATCTCGAGATTGGCCGCCTCGTCGTGCGCCGCCCGGGCCTCCGACGTGAGCCGGTCGAATTCGGTCGACCGTTCGGCCCTCGCCCGGTCGCCGTCCCGGAGCGCTCGGTCGTCGGACGCCTCCTCGCGGCCCAAGCTTTCCCGGACCGTGCGCAGCCCTTCCATCTCTCGGACCGCCCCCTCGGCCTCGGACCGACGGGCCCGGGCGACTTCGACGTCGTGCGAGCGCTCGGCGATCGTGCCCGCGAGCCGCGAGCGGTCGAGGTGGAGCCGGTCCGCCTCGGCGGCCCAGGCCGCGTGGTCGCGGTCGTGGTGCGCGAGCCGCTCCGCTTCGGCGCGTCGGGCCGCCACGCTCCGACGGAGATCGCTCGCGAGCTCCTGCGCGTTCTCCGCCGCGATCCGGTAGCGCTCGACCCCCAGCGCGCGCCGGACGGTCTCGAGCCGTTCCTGGGCATCCGCGGAGAGGATCTCCCGCATCTTCTCCTGGGGCACGTAGACCGCCCAGCGCCACAGTTCCGAGTGGGCCTGGGGCCGGGGGTTGTCCGGAAATCCGAGCAGCTCGATCACGCGCTGGCGGAGCTCGGTCGCGGAGTACTGCGTCGTGGCGCCGTCGACCGAGAAGCTGATCCGCTCCGGTTCGAACGCCGGCCGTCCTCGACGCTGCACGCGGCGGAACCGTCGTCGGATCCAGTAGCGGTGGCCGTCGCCCTCGAGCTCGACCTCGACCTCGGCGTGGGCGGCCCCGTGCCGGACGAGATAGGCGGGATCGACCTCTGCGCCCCCGAACAGGGCCATCTCGATGGCGTAGAGCAGGCTGGTCTTGCCCGACCCGACGTCGCCGGCGAGGAGGGTCGTCCCGGTCGGGAACGCGACGTCGGCGGCCTCGTAGCTGCGGATGTTCCGGACCCGTACTCGGCGC
This sequence comes from Thermoplasmata archaeon, assembly GCA_030040035.1. GTDB lineage: Archaea > Thermoplasmatota > Thermoplasmata > Lutacidiplasmatales > UBA184 > Lutacidiplasma. Next base: position 98 of record JASHUJ010000052.1, on the reverse strand, counting down.
AGCTGCATTTCCGACCTCGATCAGGCGTCGTCGCTCGGGCGCACTCCGAGGACCCGGCGGGCCCCCTCGATCCGCGCCCGGACGTAATCGTGGCGGGA
>JASHUJ010000051.1 GCA_030040035.1 Thermoplasmata archaeon | reverse complement strand
CACGCTGCGCGCGGTTATCAAGCCCCCGGGGACGGAGGCGCGGACGTGCGGCGGGACTTTATGCGGCGGGCCCTCTCGTCCCGTTCGGATGGTTCTCCCGGACGACGAGTGCCACGACCTTGCCACGCTCCTCCGGCAGAAGGCCGCGAAGAACGGCGGGAAGATCGCCCTGCAGTTCGAGGGGCGGGAGCTCACGTACGAGGAGCTCGACCGGCTCACCGATCGGGTCGCGGGAGGGCTCGCGGCGGCCGGCGTGGGGGTCGGGGACCGGGTCGCGGCGCTCCTGTTCAACACCCCGGAGTTCCCGCTCTTCTGGTTCGGAACGGCGAAGCGCGGCGCGACCCTGGTCCCGCTGAACACCGCGCTCAAAGGAGAGATCCTGCGCTACGAGCTCGCGGACAGCGCGCCGGCGGGCCTCGTGCTCGACCGGCGGTTGTGGCCCGCGTACGGGCCGCTGCGCACCGAGCTGGGCCTCCCGCGGGAGTGGCTCACGGGTCCCGCGGACCCCGAGTCGGATCCACCGAGTGGCCTCGCCGATTTCGGCGAGCTCGTCGACGCGTCGCCGCTCGACCCGGCCCCGTCGCTCCACCCGAGCGACCCCGCGTCCATCATGTACACGAGCGGTACGACCGGCCCCCCGAAGGGCGCGATCATCCCGCACGAGAAGCTGCTCGCGACCCCCCGCGAGATCGGGCGGCGGAGCCGGCTCGCGGAGGATTCGATCCTGTTCACCGCCCTTCCGCTGTTCCACTGCAACGCGCAGGAAATGACGGCCCTCACTGCCCTGCTGTACGACCGGACCGCCGCATTCGATGAGCGGTTCCACGCGTCGAAGTTCTGGGAGGTCGCGGCGGGATTCGGCGCGACCCACGTCTCGTTGCTCATCGCGATGATCAATGTCCTCTACAAGCAGCCCGAGCGACCGACGGACCGGTCGCACACGGTGCGCACGGCGCTCACCGCCGGCACGACCCGCGCGATCTGGACCGAGTTCGAGGCGCGGTTCGGCCTCACGATCGTCGAGCTCTATGGGATGACCGAATGCGGGTGCACGACCCTCATGAACCCGCCGGACCGGATCCGCGTCGGCTCGGTGGGCACTCCGCTCGGCTTCGTCGAGGCCGACGTGGTCGACGAGGACGATCGGCCCGTGCCCCCGGGCGTCCGGGGGGAGCTCGTCGTCCGACCCCGGGTCCCGTTCACGATGTTCCTGGGGTACCTCAACCAGCCGGCGAAGACCGTCGAGGCCTGGCGGAACCTCTGGTTTCACACCGGCGACTTCGTCACGCGGGACGAGGACGGCTACTACTACTTCGTCGATCGGAAGAAGGACGTCATCCGGCGTCGTGGCGAGAACCTCGCCCCGTACGACGTCGAGACGGTGATCAATCGGCACCCCGCCGTCTTCGAGTCCGTCGTCGTCGGCGTGCCCTCCCCCCTGGGCGAGGAGGACGTCAAGGCCTTCGTCCAGCTGCGGCCGACCGCCCACGTCGAGGCCCGCGAGCTGTTCGAGTTCTGCGCCGCGAACCTCCCGTTCTTCATGGTCCCGCAGTACATCGAGTTCATCGCCGAGATCCCGAAGACGGCGAACCAGAAGGCCCAACGGTTTGCCCTCCGGGGTCGACGCGGCGAGGGGGAGTACGACCGCGACCGACTCGGCGTCGACGTCCGTCGACCCTAACGCGATGGCCCCCCGGCGCCGCCCGATGGTCCTGCTCGACGCCAACGCCCTGTTCCTTCCCGCTCGGAACCGGTTCCCCCTCGAGGCCGAGATCGACCGGCTCGTGCCCGGCGCCGTCCCGGCCGTGCCGTCCTCGGTGCTGGCCGAGCTCGACCACCTCGTAGCGGAGGGGGTCCGGGACGCTCCCGCTGCGCGTGCGCTCGCAGCTCGTTTCGTTCGCGTCCCCTCGACCGGCCGCGGCGATGCCGCGATCCTCCGGACGGCGATCCGGGAGCGTGCGCCGGTCGTGACCGCGGATCGAGAGCTCGGCCGGCGACTCCTGCACCACGGGATCGGGACTTTCGTGCCAAGGGACCGGCACCGGCTCGAGCGACGCGCGCCTCCCCCCGAGCCGGCCGCGCGCCGCGCCCGACGCCGCGCGAACCGTTAAGAAGCGTCCCGAACTCGTTCCGGCGGGCGCGCATGCGCGACGACGACCGGCTGCTCGACCTCCCTGCCGCCGAGTTCGGGAGCGGGGTGATCGGGGTCTGCGACATCTGCGGGGTCCGCCAAGCCGTCATCGTGCTCACCAAGGAGCGGTTCAAGCTCTGCGTCATCGACTTCCTCAACAAGACCTGGATCAAGACGGACAAGAAGCCCGGGGTCCCGGCGCCGCTCTACCGGAGCGAGCGGATCTGGTTCGAGACGCGGGCGACCTCCGCCGGCAAGGCCCCGGCGATCGTCCTCTCGCCGACGAAGATCGTCCGCCATCCGGTCGTCCTGATCACCCCGGACACGTTCGGGCTGACGACGACGCTCCTCGACGGGGCGATCCGCCTCGCCCGCGAGGGCTTCGAGGTCCTGTTGCCGGACCTGCTCAAGACCGGCGGGTTCGGGGGCCTCGAGCATGCGTCGCTGCGGGTCGGCGGGACCCTCCGGGGGGGCGTGCCGGTCGACACCGGGCGACCCGCCCGACTGGTCGCCCTGTACGAGGACGCCCTGGCCACGTTGCGCGGGCGGGAGATGGTCGATCCGGGAAAGTCCGCGGTCTTCGGGACGTCGTACGGCGCGAGCCTCGCGCTCGCGCTCGCCGCGCGGGACACGAAGTTGGGCGCGATCGCCCTGGCCTACCCGATGCCCGTCCGGCCGGCGGACCTCGCGCGACTCGTGACCGCTCCCCTACTCTATGTCGGCGGCTCGCTCGACCGGCCCGGCGCGCGCGCCCGGGCCCAGCTGGCCGCCGCCGCGGCCGAGGTCCGCGTACCGTTCGAGTACTTCGACGTGCCGGGCGCGCGACGCGACTTCCTCTCACGGGACCTGGGCGCCTACGATCTCCCGCGGGCCGAGGCGGCCTGGAGCCGGATCGTCGGCTTCCTGAAGCAGCAGTTGATGCCGCCCCCGCCGCGGCCGCCCCCACCGCCGGTCAAGGAGACGACCACCGACCCGCTGGCGGCCGCCGCCCGGGCGCCCGCGCCCCGGACCGGTCCGCCGACCCCGCCCGCGCGACCCGCGGGCGCGGGCTGATCCCGGCCTCCGTTCAGGTATCCGCGGGGACCTGGCTCGCGGTCTCGACGAGCTCTTTCGCGGCGCGCGTGAAGCGCATCATCTTGGCGAGATTCCCGCGGATCTTGAACGTCCCGTCCAGGATCGCCTTGACCGGGTCGATCTCCTTGCGCAGGAGCCGGGCCCAGTTCTCCGGGGTCCCTTCGTACACGAACTCGCTCGCGACGTTCCGGGCGTCCTCGTGGTACGTGGCGGCCGAGCACTCCCCGTGCGCGAGCGCGAGGAGAATGCCCGGCGCCGGAAGATCGGGCGTCGGCAACTGGACGCGCAGCAGGATGTCGCCCTCCCACTTTGCGGCGGCCTCGCGGTACGCGGCGTTCGAGTTCAGGGCTTCGCGGTACGCAACGGCCCACTCGGTCGAGGGGAATTTCATCTCAATTCCACTGGGCCGGCCGGGGCCCGATCCACAACGCCCCAGAGGTCCGATCCCCCGGTCGAAGGTTACGCATACTCGTAGAACCCCCGACCGGACTTCCGCCCGAGGTGCCCCGCGTCGACCCGCCGGCGGAGCGCGGGGGACGGCCGGTACTTCGGATCGCCGAACTCGCGGAAGAGCGTCTCGGCGACCTCGAGCGAGACGTCGAGTCCGATCAGGTCGGCGAGCTCGAACGGCCCCATCGGCATCCCGGCCCCGGCCTTCATGGCGGCGTCGATGTCGCGCGCGGACGCGAGCTGTTCGTCCAGGGCGAAACACGCTTCGTTCAGCACCGGCATGAGAAGACGGTTCACCACGAACGCCGGGGATTCCTTGACCCGGATCGGTACGAGCGGGTAGCGGTGGTTCCGAAGTCCCTGGAGGAAGTCGATCGTGTCCGTGAGGACATCCTCGCGCGTCTCGACGCCGCCCGCGACCTCGACGAGCGGGAGGGTGTACGGTGGATTGAAGAAGTGGGTGACCAGCGTCTCGCGGACGTGCTTCAACCCTCGAGCGAGCCGTGTGATCGAGAGCGAGGAGGTGTTGGAGCCGAGAACGGCGTGCTCCGGCAGCACTCCGTCGAGCGCTTCGAGAACCGGCCGCTTCACTTCGGCGCGCTCGAAAACGGCCTCGACGACGAAGTCGACGTCGGAGAAGTCGGCGTAGTCCGTCGAGCCCCGGACGCGAGCGATCACCTGGTCGCCTCGGGCCCGGTCGACCTTCGGGGCGAGCTTCTTGCGGACCGATTCCTGCTGGGCCTCGCTCAGCGGGCCCGCGAGCTCCTGGAGGCGAGCGATCTCCTTGTCGGCCCGCTCCGTTTGGAACTGGACGAGATCGTCGACGTACCCTCGGACGCGAGCGAGACCCTTCTCGACCAACGGCGCGTCCAGGTCCTTGAGGACCACCGCGATCCCGTTGAACGCGAGCACCTCCGCGATCGCGGCTCCCATCGTCCCCGCGCCCACGACTCCCGCGTTGGTGACCCGCATCGAACGTCCCCGCCGCGGCAGCGCCGCCGCGGTACATAACCTGCGGGCGCGGTCGAGAGCGATCCGCCCACCGGACGCGACTTCACGGCAGCGGCGGACGGCGGCCGAGATCGGCCATGAGCTGGTCGTACTGCTCCCGGGTGATCTCGCCGCGCGCGTAGCGGCGCCGGGCGACCATCACGGCCGGGTCGGGGTGGGCGTACCCTCCGCCACCCGCGCCCCGATAGCGCATCCGTTGGCCCCAGAACGCGATCCGCACGACGAAGAAGCCGATCCACAAGAGGAGAAAGATCAGGAGGAACCCGCCCCAAAGCCCGAAGAAGGGGTGACCCGAGAAGGTCCCGAATCCGCCCGCGAACAGGACGAAGAGCAGGATCCCAAGCATGGCGAAGAGGATCGCGAGCCCGAGGATGAGGAGCCAGGGGGTAGGCCGCCGGAAGGGTCGGGGAGCGTACACGGTGGATCTCCGAAGTACGACCGGGTCAGGGGTATGTGAACGTACGTTCGGACGGAGCTCCGTGAACGCGGCCCGGGCGCCACTCCGCGTGGCGACCGGGGCCGCGATCCTTCGGTAGCCCGGTGCCTTCGAGCGAAGCCTTAAGCAATCGACCGGGCTCGGGACCTCTCGCGCGGGGATGGCCCAGCCCGGTAAGGCGCAGGATTGCTAATCCTGTGGTGATTTCACCTCGGGGGTTCAAAGGAGGAGCCGGCCGGACCGGTCCTCGGAGATTCCCCCTCCCCGCGTTCCGCCGCGGGATCCGACGCCGGTTCCGTGCGGGCCCGGTAGACGGGACCATCCGGACGCACCGAGACGACGGAGCCGTTCGCGGGTAACGGACCTTCGACGACCGCCAGGATCCGGACCGCGTCGGCGACCTCGACGAGCGCGAGTCGATGCGGACTCGTCCAGCCTTCCGCGGGCGCAACGAGCTCGGTCGCCGCCAGCACCCGGCCGAGGGCGGGAGCGTTGTAGAGCGCGACGTCCCGCGACGCGCAGCGCGGGCAGGGCCCGTCGCTCGGAAGGAACCGGGCCTGGCAGGCGCTGCATCGCGCGAGCTCGATGGTCTCCGAGCCGTCCGTCACGAGCCCCCCCGGCCTAGAATGGTGACGAAGTTCTGCGCGCCGATCCCCGCCACGGCCTGGGCGAGACCGATCCGGGGCGGCTTCGAGATCGATCGATCCCCGGCCTCGCCGCGCAGCTGGAGGGCGACCTCCCCGATCTCGGCGAGGCCCGACGCCGCGATCGGATGGCCGCGCCCGATGACGCCGCCGCTCGGGTTCACCGGGAGCCGGCCGTCCGGGCGGACCCACCCCTTCTCGTACCACTGGTTCGCCTCGCCCGGACCGCAGAGCCCGAGGTCCTCGAGATGGATCAGGGCGAACGGAGCGAAGGCGTCGTGCACCTCGACGAACTCGATCTCCTTCCGCGTCAGATGGGCTGACTCGTACGCGCGCTGGGCCGCGATCCGCGTCGCGGTGAACGACGTGAGGTCGAGGCGATCGACGAGGCGGAGCGCATCGAATCCCTGACCGAACCCGAGGACCGTCGCCGGTCCGGTCCCCCGCTCGAGCACGATCGCCACCGCCCCGTCCGAAATGGCCGAACAGTGGAGGAGCCGGAGCGGGAGCGCGACCGGGCGGCTGGAGGCGACCTCCGCCTCCGGTACCGGTTTCGAGAAAAAGTGAGCGTTCGGGTTGCGCGCGGCCATCGCGCGGGCATGCACCGTCACGCGGTCGATCGCGGAGGTGGGGAGCTCGTAGCGCTCGAGATAGCGCTGTCCCACGATCGACGCGAGCGCGGGCATCGTGGCGCCGCTCGCCGCTTCGCTCGGGTGGAGCGAGGCCGCGAGCTCCTTCGACAGGACCGCCGTCGGACGATCGGTCATCTTTTCGGCCGCGATGACGAGGGCGCGCTCGAAGCGCCCGGACTCGAGCGCGAGGACTGCGGTGTGGAACGCCATCGCCCCCGTCGCGCTCGCGGCTTCCACGCGGAGGCCGGAGGACGCGTCGAGCCCCAAGCGTTCGGCGAGCCGGGGCAGGAATGCCTCCGGACCGAACGGCCCGTGGGCCAGCATCGTGCCGCCCACCACGAGATCGAACGGCTTGCGCCCGGACTGGACGAGGGCGGCGGTGCCGGCCTCGCTCGCCAGATCGAGGAGGCCCTCGGTCCGCTTTCCGAACCGGCTGTAGCCCACCGCCGTGACGTGCAGGTTCACGAGACCGTGCCCCGGGGGCCCAGCAGGGAACGGGCCCGCGCGAGGAACCGGGAGAGGTCCTGGCCCTCGTCCCAACGGAGCACGCCGTTGCCCTCCCGGGTCGTGCTGACCGGCGGCAGGCCGCGACAGACGAGACCCAGGACACCGACCGAGTTCGCCTCGCTGCCCCGGAATATCCGCCAGGACTCGGTCGACCGGAGGCCGATCCTGCGGTAGGCGTAGAGCACCGAGAGGCCGACCTTGGCGATCGCCGCGCGGTGGGCGGCGAGCTGCGCGTTGGCGCGACCGCTCGCGGCGGTGAAGTGGATCACGGGCTCCGACGACGCCTTCACTTCGATCGGGAACGACAGACTCCAGCGCATCGCGACCAAATCGAAGCCGAGCGAGCCCGCCCCGCGTACAACGAGGAACGGCTCGTCGATGAGCTGCTCGAATTCCGAACGTTCAGTGGCCGGAAGGGCTCGGGCGTACGTGCGGACCGCGCTCGGGTCGCCCTCGAGCAGGGTGCGGAGTTCCCGCTCGTAGCCGGAGAAGCTTCGGCCGACCACGGGGCACGGACGGGGGGTCCGCTTATTATAAGGCGGTCGGCGGAGTCGCGCGGAAGATGGCCACATCGGCGACCGTCGAGATCGATGTGGCGGAGATCCCGGTGGCCCGGGTCCTGGCGGGTCTCGTCGCCGACGCGGATCGGCGGCGGACGCTCCGGGGGGTCGCCACCCAGGCGGCGCAGTTCCGCGCGTCGGAACTGAGGAGCCGGCTGCTGCGCGACCGGGTGTTCGCGGATCCCGGCCGGCTACTGTCCCGGCTGAAGCGGCACGGCTTCCTGCTCGAGGGCCCGGCCGGTGGCGGCGAGCGGACGTACCAGGTCCCGTATCCGGTCGAGCTGCGGCAGCTCCTGCTCGAGGAGGCGGTGCGGCCGGAGGTGTCCGACCCCGGCCCCCTGCTCCCGGTCCCCGACGAGCGGATCGAGATCCGTTCGATGGACGCCGAGTTCGTCGAGCACCTCCGGGACGTCCTGGGCGCGCGCCTGGATCGGACGCTCCGGTTCGGCGCGTCGTTCCACGTCGATCGGCTGGCGGAGTATCTGCGCGCGCTCTTCGGCGAGGAGCTCTACTTCGACTCCCTGATCTCGATCCTCCAGCAGTACGCCCTCGCCGACGCCCCCCTCCTCGCCCCGACCGGCCGCACCACCGGCGCCACCGGCTTTCACCTCGCCCTCTTCGGGCCCCCGGGCACCGGCAAGACCTTCTCCATCGACGACCTCGTCCGCGGCAATCCCCGCAGCGGCGTCCCGCCGCACGGACTTCCCGGCCGCAACCGCTACTGCGGCGGCATCACCCCCGCCCAGTTCCTCCGGGTCGGCGCCGCCTACACCGGCCGCACGTTCAATTTCATCGTCCCCGAGTTCAATGACTGGTTCAAGTATCGCGGCATGGTCGAGCCCCTGAAGCTCGTCATGGAGCAGCG
>JASHUJ010000050.1 GCA_030040035.1 Thermoplasmata archaeon | reverse complement strand
TGATCGAGATGACCGAAGTGGTGGCCCTGGTCTTCGCGCTCAGCGCCGATCATACTTCGGTCGCCCACGGGGCGGCCGGGGCGGTCGCGGGGTCCACCGTCGTCGCGCTCGTCGCGCTCGCCTCAGGGGCCCTACTGCTCGGACTTCCCCGAGACTACCTCCTCGGCCCGGCGGCGATCACGCTCGCCGCCTTCGGCGTGTACCTCTTCCGCAGCACCCTGCGGAGCTACCGGCGTGCCCGCGCGCCGCCCGGAACTTCCTTCCCCCCGTCGCGGTCGTCGACCGCCGTCCAGTTCGCGGGCGGCTTCTCGGTCGGGGTGATCGAGTCGACGGAGGTCGTGGTGGTCTTGATCGCGCTCGCCGCCGCGGGCTACGGCTCGTCGGCGCTCGTCGGAGCGCTCGCCGGCGGCGCCCTGCTCGTCGTCGCCGCGCTGCTCGTCAACCAGCAGATCCGGCGCATCAAGGTCCCGTGGCTCAAGTGGGGCGCGACGTCGATGCTGTTCACGTTCTCGATCTTCTGGGCCGGGGAGGCCGCGGGGGTGCCCTGGCCCGGCGACGACCTCTTCCTGATCCCGATGTTCGGGCTCGGGCTCCTGATCGTCCGGGCGGCGATCGAGGGCCTGCTGCGACGCTCGGCGAGCCGGCCGACGCCGGCGTGAAGGCCCGGGGTCGGTCCCGGCTCAGTGCCGCGGGGCGAGCGCCCGCCGCGCGAGGAGCACCGCCAGGATGAACATCGCGAGCGCCCAGCCGAACAGCCCGAGCAGGTAGACGCCCGCGGAGTACGGGTAGTACGCCGAGGCGCCGGCGAACAGGTTCTCGCGGAGGACGTTGACCGCGAGCGTGATCGGGTTGTACGAGGCGACGCTCTTCAGCCAGGCGGGCAGGATCCCCCAGGGGTAGAGGGCCGCGGAGGTCAGCAGCACGGGCAGGTTGATCGCGTTGACGATCGCGAAGTACGTCTGGGGCTGCTCGAGGCTGAAGCCGATCGCGATGAACAGGGAGGCGAACATGACGGAGAGGATCACGATCGCCGCCACGATCTCGACGGCGCCGAGCGCACTCACCGACGCGGTCACGTCGAGGCCGCTCAGCCCGACGTGGCCGAGCAGCAGCGAGAGGCCGAGGACCAGGAAGGCAAGGCAGATCGGCTGGACGGAGCCCGCGATCAGCCGGGCCCCGAAGATGACGGTCGGGGTGGCCGGCGAGGCGGAGGTCCGCTTCAGCGTGCCGAAGAGCCGGTCGAAGATCACGTTCGCGCCGACGAACAGGGTCGCGGTCACCGCGACGAACCCGGTCATCCCGGCGGCGAAGTAGGAGAAGTACGACGGGGCGCCGCGGTAGAGCTGCAGGAAGACCGTCGGCGGGATCGGGTACGGGCTGAGCTTCGTGATGTTGTTGAGGTTGAACGCCTGGCCGAAGAGGACGAGGTAAAGGATCGGCAACAACAGCGAGGTCACGATCGCCTGCGGATTGCGGGCGATCCGCAGGAGCTCGCGCCGGGTGAGCGCGCCGAGCTCCCGCATCATCGCCGGGACCTCCCGAACGCCTGCGACACCTGCCCGATCCGCACCGCGCGGTCGGTGGCCGTCACGCCGTCCTCCCGGTACTCACGGCCCGTGAACTCGAGGAAGACCTCGTCCAGGCTCGGGCGCTTCAACGAAACCGAAGTCAACGCGACCCCGGCCTGCGTGCACGCCTGCACGAGCGCCGGGATCAGTTGCTCGCCGCGCGGGGCCTTGACCCGATAGGCGTCCTCCTGGAGGGAGACTGACGCCACTCCTGGGACCGCCTTCAGTGCGGCTTCCACGGCCGGGTCCACGCGGGCCGTCCGGATCGTCACGATGTCGCCCCCCAGCCGGTCCTTGAGCTCCGAGGGCGAACCGGTGGCGACGAGATGCCCGTGGTCGATGATCGCGAGACGCTCGCAGATCTGGTCCGCCTCGTCGAGGTAGTGCGTCGTGACGAAGACGGTCATCCCGTGGTCCTTCCGGAGTTCCTGGACGTAGCGCCAGAACCCCGCGCGTCCCTGGGGGTCGAGCCCCAGCGTCGGTTCGTCGAGGAAGAGGACCCGGGGGGAGTGGATGATGCCGACGGCGAGCTCGAGGCGGCGTCGCATGCCGCCCGAGTACGTTCGCGCGAGCCGGTCCGCGGCATCCCCGATCTGCATGCGTTCGAGCAGGGAATCGACGCGGGCCCGCACCTCCGCTCGCGGTACGCCGAACAGCGCCGCGGCGAGCTCGAGGTTCTCCCGCCCGGTCAGGTCGCTGTCGGCCGTCGACTCCTGGAACACGAGGCCGATCCGTCGCTTGATCTCCATGGGGTTCTGGAAGACGTCGATCCCGTCGACCGTTGCTCGCCCGGCCGTCGGCGCGAGTTGGGCGGTGAGCACCGACACGGTGGTGGTCTTCCCCGCGCCGTTGGGGCCGAGGAACCCGAACGCCTCGCCCTGATTGACGGCGAACGAGATGTTGTCGACGGCCTTGACCGTGCCGTTGTAGGTCTTGGAGAGCCCCTCGACGTGGATCGATTCGACCATGAGTCGTTTCCCACTATCCGTGCGCCCGATAACGTACGGTGTCGAACGGGCCCCGGACTCCTCGTCCCGAGGGGTCGATCGACCGGTGGGGCCGAGCGGTACGGCCCGGACTCCGCCGCGGGCGCATGGCCGGTCGGAGCCGGGGGCCGCGGATATAGACCGGGTTCGGGGGCAATCCGGTCACCCCGGGGGCGCGGGATCCGGTGGCTCGAGCTAATCTGCGCTCGCCGACTCGGTACGTTCGATCCGATGGCGACTTCGTGCCCGTCCTGTGGAGCCGAGATGGAGTTCTCGGAACGCGCGGTCGTGCTGCGATCGGGCACGTGTCCGTCGTGCGCGAAAGAGTTCGCGTACGTCGAAGGGACGACGCTCACCGGTCACTTGCCCGAAGGCAGCGAGTCCGAGGCGGCGACCCCAGTCGGCGCGCCGGTCGTCGTCGCGGGCGACGGCCCCGAGTGCCCCACCTGCGGCGGACCCCTCGAGATCCAGACCGGCCGCGAGGGGGCGCTGATCGTCCGCTGCGAGGACTGTGAGACCCAGACCGTCTATCGACCCGAGGGGGAGCGGGGCCCGCGGGAGCGCCGGGGTCCGCGACCCGAGGGGCGACGGCCCGAGCCGGACTTCGAGTCACGGAGCCGACCGTGCCGCAAGTGCGGGGCCCCGCTCCGCTTCACGACGGGCGAGGACGGGATGCTGGTCGGCGAGTGCGATTCGTGCGGGAACCGCTTCACCCTCCCGCCTCGGCGAGACTCGGGCGGCGCCGGCGGCTACCGCGGCCGGCCCGCCGGCGATCGCGGGGGATATCGCGGACGGGGAGGCTCGCGTCCCTACTTCCAGAACCGTCGCCGGCCCGCGTACGGGGGGGCGTCCCGTCGGTCGCGGGACGACGACTCCGACAGCGACGAACGGCGGGACCGACGCCGCCGCCCCCGGCGCGACGACTGAGCGCGGGCCGCTCCGAGGTCCGTGACCTCGGCCATTGCCCCTCGCCCTCCCGTAAGTAGGTGGGCGGGTCCGGTGTGATCTCGGGCTCGGCTACCGAGGGGAGAGAAAAGAAGGGAAAGGAAAGGGTTCGCCCGGGGAAGGGTCCGTCCCGCTTACGACGGCAGGACCTTCCGCCCGTAGTTCCAGTTCGTCAGGTCCGCCGTCGCGACGTACCAGGCGAGGAAGCCGTCGAAGATGATCTCCCCGCCGACCGCCCAGTTCGCGGCGCCCGTCTGGAACGTCCCGTTCGGGAGCGTCCCGATGTAGAACGGAGATCCCGTCCCGGACATCCCGAGGCTCCAGAACTTCACCGTCAGGAGCAGGAACGCGATGGTCAGGAACAGGAAGACCATGAAGACTCCCCATCCGTGCTTCGGTGCGTTGATCAAGAATGTGAACGTGAACAACATCCACACGAACGCAAACGCCGCGATCCCGTAGTAGATCGCCGTCCCGGCCGAGGCGCCGGGCGCGAGCCCCACGAAGGTGTAGAGCATCAAGGTGAACGCCCACCAGAACGAACCGTATCCGATGAACGCCGACCCGGCGAACATGTTCCCCTTTCGGAGGGCGATCAACCCCGCCGCGAACTGCGCGGTCCCTCCGAACGCCATCGCCATCCCAAAGACCACCCAGTTGTTGGCGAATCCCGCGCTGTAGGGGGCTGGCAGGTTCGTCAGGCCGGCGATCATCGTCGTCGTCCCGAAACCCATCAGCCCGACCACAGCGGGGCTCGCCCACCACTCGGGTTTCTCCTCCATTTTCGGAGGAGCCTCTTTCATCCCCCCGGCCGTTTCCATCGTCTCCGCAGACGCTGGCATGCTAGAGCGGCTCACGATGTGCTGCTACTTAAATCACATAGTTCGGAAGGCGAAGCCTCTCTCGGTCGACGGATAACCCGGTTGCGCGAGAACGGCGAGAGTTCGACCGAGTGGGGCAGCCTTATCGGCGTCGGGTCGCATCGCGGCGGCGATGGAGGACCGCGGGGAGCTCGCCAAGATCGTGTTCGGCGAGACCCGGGTCATCCTCACCCGCGACCTGTCGGTGATGAACCCGAACCTGGTCGTGGGGGCCCAGGGCCTCGTCGTGGGCAAGCTGGCCAACTACACGCTCAAGGTCGCGTTCCCGAAAGTGACGGTCGGCGTGAGCTGGCGGGACTGCGATATCGTCGTCGGGAAGACCGGGATGCCGACCGACGCCGAGCAGCCGAAGGTGATCCCGAAGCCTCGCCACATGGGCGAGGAGTGAGCCCGGAACTCCGATCGTCCTACGGGGCGCCCGGTGGGGGCAGTAGCGACCGGACGATCTCGGGCACCTGGTCGAGGCGCTCGATGCGGTACGTCGCGGCGAGCCGGTCCCAGTCCGGCGCGAAGTTGAGCGAGCGGTACCGCGCGCCGTACTCGCGAAGTCCGGTGAACAGGACCCCGGCCCGGAACCCCGCGCGCTTCGCGCCTTCCAGGTCGGACCAACCGTCCCCCACATGGACCGATCGCTCAGGGACCTCGCCGAGCTCTCGGAGGGCCGCCCGAAAGATCTCGGGCGCCGGCTTGGCCCACGGGTGCTCGTCGCTGAAGATCATCGCGCCCACGTAGCGCCCGAAGCCGAGGTCCGCGAGCATCGCCCGGAAGAGACGCCCCGGCTCGGCGACCGTGTTCGAGATGACGGCCAGCCGGTACCCACCGGTGGCCAGGCCCCGCAGCACTTCGAGGGCCCCCGGCGCGGGCAGAAATCGCGTCGAGCGGATGAGCCGCTCCAGTCGGTCGATGTACTCCTTGGGACGAGGTTCCCGGCCCGCCTCCCGAGCCGCGGCCTCGAATTGCTCGACGGGGGTCACGGTCCGCCCCGCGGCGGCGGCGTCGACGGCACGACGGAGCGCGCGATCGAAGACCTTTCCGAGCTCCTCCGGTCCGAGGTCCGGGGCGCCCGGGCGCGGCGGGCAACGGGCCAGGGCCTCGACCGCCGTCCGGGTCAGGGACTCCAGGTAGCGATCCTCCGACGCGGGATCGAGAAAGACCAGCGTGTGCCAAAGGTCGAACGTCACCGCGGGCACGCTGCTCGCCGGACCGCGG
>JASHUJ010000049.1 GCA_030040035.1 Thermoplasmata archaeon | reverse complement strand
CGAGATCGCGCGGATCTGCTCGGCCGGCGCGTGGCCGTTGATCAGCACCCCGTAGGCGAGGTTGAAGTCGAGGTACTCGTTGTCGTCCTCGTCCCAGATCGTCGGCCCCTTCGCGCGGGCGATGAACGGGGGGACCGGATCGTACGAAGCCACCCGGATCAGCGAGCTCGACGAGTTCGGGATCCGCTTCTTCCCCTCCTCGAAGAGCTTCGCGCTCTTCTTCAGCTTCGGGACCAGGCGGGCGATCGGAACGGGGAGCGGTTGGCTCTCGGGCTCCGGCGGCGGCGCGACGGGCGCGACCTCCTTCGGTGCCTCGGCGGCCGGGGGAGCCGGGGCTTCCTTTTCCCGCTCCTTCGCCGGCTCCCGCTTCGCAGGAGGTTCTTCCTTCGTCGGTTCCTCTTTCGGCGGACTGGGAACCGCCGGGCTCGGGATCGCCGCGTCCGCGTTCAGTGCGTCCGGGAGGTCCCGGGGGCGTCCGACGAGCTCCTCCGGACGGCGTTCCCTGCCGGCAAGCAGGTCCGATGGGGCGGGTTCCATCTCCGCCATAGGAAACTCATCTCGGGCGGCCTTCCCACCCCGGGCGGGGTATAAAGGGTTGGCTTGGGAGCGGAACCCCTACGACCTTCATATAACGCAAAATTCGTCCTTTGTCGACTCCCGATACGGCATTTGCTTCCGCCCCGAACGGGCGATCCCCGGGTCGCGCAGTCGGGCCCCACCGCGCCCCGGGTCTAGGAGGGCGGGCGGACCCGGACGAACGGGGCCAGAGGACCCTCGGGCGGGGTGATCGTGGTCTCGATCCCGCGCCGGGCGAGCGCCGCGCGGAACGGCTTCGCCGGCACGCAGAGCTCCGGGGGAACGACCCCGCTCGCGCGGATCTCGCCCCGGGCGATCAGCTCGGCCCCGACCGCCCCCGTCACCCCGACGGCGTACTCGGTGGCGGTGAGGTTCCAGTCGGGACGGGGCGGGAAGCGACCGAGCGCGTGGCGGACGACGGGCTGGCCCGCTTTCGACCCCCGGACCTCGATGTCACAGACCTCCCAGTCGTTGATCGTGACCCCCTCGGGCGCCCCGAGCAGTTGCTCGCGCTTCAGCAGCGCGAGGGTGAACTGCCGGGGGACGACCGGATGGCCCTGGACGTCGACCGGCGCCTCGGATCCGAGTCCGAGGAGGGCCATCGTCCGCAGGACGTCGATCCCGGGGCCGCCTTCCTTCCACTCGCAGTGCCGTAGGCCCTTCGCTTGGAGGCTGGTCGGCAACGTCGCGGGCTCCGAGTGGAGCGTCCGATAGACCCGCGTCTTCCCGACCGGCTCGCCGAAATCGTACTCCTCGGCCCCGCTCATCGGCGGGTACTCGCGGTACGTCCCGTTCTCGAACACCTGGGCGGGCAGGATCATCTCGTCGAGGAACGTGCTCGGGGACCAGGTGAACGAGATCTCGGGGCCCCCGACGGTCAGGTCGCGCCATCCGTCGCGGATCACGATGGAGTCGACACGATCCAGGTCCTCGGCGGCCTGCATCGCGAGGACGTTGGAGATGCCCGGGACCTGACCCAGGCCGGGGATGGCGACCTTGCCCGCGCGCCGGAACGCCTCGTCGAGCGCGAGCTGACGGCGCGTCGTGTGGAACAGGCCCCCAAAATCGAGGTAGGGAACCCCGGCGCGGAGCGCCGCCTCCATCACGGGGAGGTTGAACGTGTACTGGACCGCGTTGACGCAGACGTCCGCCCCCTCCAGCACCTTCGCGAGGGAGGCGGGGTCCCGGACGTCGAGGGTGACAGCCGAAGCGCGAGGGCCGGCGGCCTTCGCCGATGCGCTCGCGAGCGCGCGGTCGAGGTCGGCCGCGACGACCGAGTCGAACGCTCCGGCGGTCGCGAGATCGCGCACGCTGCAGCGCCCGGTCAGTCCGCCCCCGCCCAACACGACCGCGCGCATGATCGATCGCCCTCTCGCGAACCCGGTTCCGAGGCGGGCCCAAGCGGGGAGGCCTATAGGACCCTTCCGGCGCCCGGGATCATCCGGTCTTCGAGGGCTTGCGCGGCTTTCGGGCGGCGGTCGCCGCGCTCGGAGGGGGAGGGGAGGGCGCCGCTGGCCCGGTCCCCGGGGTCGCACCCGCGGCGGCCGCGCTCCGCTGCATCAGCTCGCGGAACGTCTCGAAGTGCTTCAGGAACGGATCGGCCCGCCGGCGGTCCTCGAGCTCCCCGAGCGCGATCTCGAGCAGCGCCTTGGCCTTCGCATCCCCGGCGGTGGCGTGCGCGAGGTAGACGCAGAGGACCTGGTAGTGCGCCAGGACGAACGCGTCTGTGCGCGGCGTGCTCATGTCCCCCTTCCGGGGTCGGTAGATCCGCTCGATCGGTACCTGTACGGCGACCGCCCGACGGTGGGAGAACCCGAAGTACCGGCCCGGCCCGAGGATCCGCGTGACCTCGCGGATGTTCCCGTTGAGGTTGTTGGTGAGCCGGTCGACCTCGTGCCAGCACCACAGGCCGAACCCGTAGTCGCCGTCCAGGTACGCCTCCCAGGCCTTCGCGTAGAGGTCGTGCTCGCGCTGCTCCTCGGAAACCTCGGGATCCTCGGCCGCCTTCCAGTCCGAAATGAGGACGTCGACGCGCATCGAGGGGGAGAACTCCCGGATCGCCGGCACCGGTGCTGGAGTCCCCACGAACCCCCCGAGCCGAGGAGCGGATTAATCGTTGCGTCCGGGGTTCCCCGACGCGCGGTAGACGAGCTCACCCTCGACCCAAGTTTCGCGCACCGCCGCGGCGCCTCGGGCGAACGCTCCGGCGAGCTCGGCGCTCCCGAGGATCACGAGATCGGCTCGCGCCCCGACCTCGAGCCGGCCGAGGTCGGGCTCGCCGAGCACGCGTCCGCCGTTCCGGGTGTAGAGCTGCAACGCCTCCTCGGCCGGCAGGGCCTCCGCGGCCGATGGGTTCGCGGACCGGCCGAGCGGGCCGCGCCGGTTGACTGTCGCCGCGAGACCGCGCCACGGATCGATCGGATCGTAGGGGGCATCGCTCGACCCCGCCAGCAGGTGGCCCTGGTCCAGGAGGGTTCGGAACGCGTAGGCCCACCGGGCCCGCTCCGACCCCAGCCGCTCCCGGAGCCAGTGATCGCTCCAGAGGAATCCCGGCTGCACGACGAGCGCGGGTCGGACCTCGGCCAGGCGGGAGAGAACCGGCGGGGGGGTCAGCGATGCGTGTTCGATCCTGGCGGGGGGGCCGGCGTGCCCGACCGCCGGCTGCAAGATCTCGAGGGCCCGGGCTACGGCGGCGTCCCCGATCGCGTGCAGGGCCGGGGCGAGTTCGAGCT